>JAEYOT010000007.1 GCA_023411445.1 Pseudomonadota bacterium | reverse complement strand
GGGCCTGACCTCGCGCGCGTCGGCGGCAAGTATTCGGATCAGTGGCACGTCGAGCACATGGTCAATCCGCGCTCACCAGCAAGCACCTGGCGGAAGCGGTGGGCAGCAAAGGCAAGCCGAGGCGGTCCACCGCGCCCGCCTGACCAAAGCCGGCTTCAACGCCGAAATCTGAGCCGGGCGCTGACGACGCGCGCCGGCTCGCTCGCGACTCAGAAGTCCCAGCTCATTTTCCCGGCGACGGCCAGCAGACCCAAGAGGTACACGCTCTCCTGGTAGTAGCGGTACTGCCCACTTTGCTGGCCCACGTTCCAGAGATTATCAACATACGTCTTGCGGTTGGCCGCGTTGGAAGCCAGCGCTCCGGCCGCCAGCGTGGCCGTCAGCGCCGTCGAGCCGCCGCCCGACGGGTTGGAGCCGTCCACGTGGAAGAGCGCGTTGGTCACGTTGTTGGTGCCCAGGTGGTTGGCGAAGAAGGCGTGGTACTTCTCCACCTGCGCAGCGAGCTGAGGGCTCTGGCTGCCCCAGGCATAGTCGATCGCCATGTTCATGACGACGCGCCAGGCGTCATACTTGAACTGATCGTGGCCGTCACCCGGCGAGCCTGTGGTGGGAGCCCCAGCGAACGTGGCGTAGTCCGCGTGCAGGCCCGTGCTGGGATGCGCGGAGGCCACGAGGTACGTACGGCTGGTGGCCGCCACGGACTTCCACTTTGCAGCGTCCGCGGCGGGGCCGGCCTGAGCGAACAGCTCGTAGAACGCTGGCAGGTGGTAGCTCGGATCCGTGAAGTTGTTGGAGCCGCCGTAGGGCACGAACACCACCATGTTCTGGGTGGCGTGGATGATCGGGTAGCGGTTGTCGTTGCCCGCTGGGTTGTTCAGCATGGCGGCGCTGATGGCTTCAGCCTCCTTCTTGTAGTTCACCGCCCCGGCGCTGCCCCAGCGGCGATCGGCCAAATAGAGCGCGGCCGCGAAGTATTCGTCGCCGTCTGGCGCCGGGACCGTGGTAGCGCCGAACGTGACGGTGCTGCCGCTGACCTTGCCCTGCCAGCGAAAGTAATGCCGCCACGCCGTGATGGGCGAGTCCGCCGGATACTGCATGTACTGCTTGGAGAACTTCCACAGCTTGTCGAACTGCGGCTGCAGGTCCATCTGCACCGCGATCATCATGCCGTACGACATGCCTTCGCTGCGGATGTCGTCCGAGTCCGCCGCCCAGATGTAGGCGAGGGAGTTATCGTTGGGGAGCTCGTAGTAGCAGCGGTAGCCGCTGTTCAGCGTCGGCGTGTTGGGCTCGTTGGTGCCGATGCCGAAGAAGCGATTGACCGCGGTGGTGACCTTCTCGTCCACCTCTTGCTGCGTCTTTCCCGACAGCGTCGTAAACAGGTTGGTCGTGCCCTTCGAGCCGGCGTTCGTGCCGCCCGCGGAGCTGCCTGCGGCGCCGGCCGTGCTACTGCCAGCTCCGCCTTCGTTGCTAGAGCCGGCGGCCGACGGACTGCCACCGGCGCTGCTTCCAGCTGCGGATGCGCCGCCCGTGGAGCTGCCACCAGGCGAGCCCGCTCCAGCGGTCCCGGCTCCGGCGGTCCCGGCTCCGGCAGCACCGCTGGCTGAGCCGCCCGGGCTGGGGCCGCCTTCGTCGCTGCAGCCTGCGAACGAGGTAAACAGAGCGCTAGAGAGGGAGAGGATGGCGAGCGAGCGCGTGATGATCATTCGTGCCTTGGGAAGATGACGCTGGGCACGCGCGGGTCAAGCGTCCCCCTCGTGTAGACAAGCGACGCAGGTGGTCCTAGGTCGAGCCGTGCGATCAGAAGATCGGCAGGCCACTTGCCGTACTGTCCGGTACTACCCGTTTGGAATCCCACCGCTCCACGAGCTTACCGTCTGCGACGCGAAAAAGGTCGTAGAAAGCGTGCGGCGAGGCGCCGAGCTGGCCCTCTGAGAGCGTGAACACGAAGTTGCCGTTCGCGACCACGTGGTGCACTTGGGCCAAAGTGATCGTATCGTTCGGCGCCCGGTGGTCCACGTAAGTGGGGCTCAGGTAGTCGCTGCTGGGTGCGGCGAGGTAGGCCAGCACCAGCTCGCGGTTCTCCTGCGTCTTTTCCAGGTCTTTCAGCTCAGTGGAGCCGGTGGCGGGAGAGGCTCGCTGCGCGTCCGAGTCCCAGTGCTCCATCAGCTTGCCGTTCTGCACGCGGAACATGTCGAAGATGATGCCCGTCGCGGAGTAGCGCCCTTGCACGACCACGAGATCACATTCAGCCAGCGTGCGCAGCCGCTCGTAGGTGAACGACGGCGACTCCACGATGCCGCTCATCAAGGAGCGAAACGCAGCGACCCCGCTCATCCCGATGGGGTTATGCTGCAGGTACGGGTCCGCCCAGTACTTGTCGATGGCCGATAGGTCCTTCGAGACGAAGAGCGTATCGAGCGCCAGGTTGACGATGGCCTTGTTGGACGCGGCGACGCTCGGATCGCAACCGGGTGCCCCGTCCCCGCCTGTGCCGCCCTGGCCGCTCGTGGTGCCGGCGTGACCGCTCGCCGAGCCCGCCTGGCCACCGCCCGCCTGGCCACCGCCCGCCTGGCCTGCTGCCGTAGCGCCCTCACCGCCGCTGGTGCCGGTCGTGCCGCCAGCCCCGCCAGTGTGGAGAACCTCACCCCCTGCGTTGCCGGAGCCGGCTACGGAGCTGCTGCCGCCGCCGTCTTCGCCCATCGGGCCTTGATTGCCGCTGGATCCTGGTCCGTCGCAGGCGGCCAGCGCACAACAAAGCGCGATGCCCGCGCGCCGCGCAGTGCTCATGCCGCTCCGTAGCTTG
>JAEYOT010000889.1 GCA_023411445.1 Pseudomonadota bacterium | reverse complement strand
CCAGGCCTCCCGGCAGAAGCTGAAGGAGCTGCCCGGCGTCAACGTGCTGGTGGATGGTGACGACGGCAGCGGCAAGAAAACGCCGGTGGTGATGGTGACCGGCAGCATCGAGCAGCTCAGGGCTTCGCGCGAGGGCAGCTCGATCGTGTACACGGCCAAGGTGGAGTACGTGCTGCACACGATGCCGGAGCAGTCGATCGCCGCGAAGGTGTCGGGTAGCGCCAGCGCGCAAGCCAGCGAGCAAGAAGCGAGCGACCACGCCCGCAGCGCGCAGCTGCGCAAAGAGGTGCTGGAGGCCGCCATCGCCAGCGCTCTACGCCGCGCTCCGCCCGCGCTGATCGCCGCCGCCCGGTTGTGAGCGGCGCCCGGGGTTGCCCCGGCTAGGGTGGTCTGGCATGCATGCCCGCATGCCGCGCGTCTTGTTCGTATCCAAGCCGATAGCGCCGCCGTTTCACGACGGCAGCAAGTGCTTGGTACGCGACGTAGCGAGCGAGCTCCGTCAGCTGTCGGCCGTCGTGATGACGACCGCCGAAGGCATGGCCGCGCTACCTGCAGGGGTGACCGGCCGCGTCGTGTACGGGGGCGGCGGAGGTTTCTCTCCGGCGCGGGCGGACAACGCGCGCGCTGCGCTGCAGCTGCTGCGCGGTCCGCGCGACGACCTGTGGCACTTCGTGTTCGCGCCCAACGCGCGCACCAGCGCGGTCGCGCGCTCTCTTTGCCGGCTGCGTCGCATCCCGGTGGTGCAGACGGTGGCGTCGCCGCCGCGGCGCTTCGAAGCTGTTTCTCGCCTGCTGTTCGGTGACGAGGTGGTGGTGCAGAGCCGCGCGACGGAGCGGAGCTTGCGCGAGGCAGCGAAGCGAGAGGGCGTGGCGCTGCCTCCGCTGTCGGTGATCCCGCCGCCGGTGCCCGCGCTCACGCCGCCGAGCTCCGAGCAAATCGCGCAGGCGCGGGCGGAGCTTTGCATCCCAACCGGTGCGCGCATCGTGCTCTACCCAGGGGATCTGGAGGTGAGCTCGGGCGCCGAGGCGACGCGCGCGCTGGTCGAGCCACTGTGCGCGCGCTTCGACGACGTGGTCGTCGTCTTCGCTTACCGCAACAAGACGCCGCGTGCTGCCGAGCGGGCGGCCGTTTTGAAGCAGGCGCTGCAAGGCGCGCGCGTCGTGATCAGTGACCGCGTGAAGAGCATGCACGCGCTGCTGGCGGCGACCAGCATAGTCATTTTTCCTGTCGACGATCTCTGGGGCAAGGTGGACCAACCCATCGTCTTGCTCGAGGCCCTGAGGCTCGGTACGCCATGCGTCGTGCTCGATCATGGTCCGCTGCAAGACATCGAGGGTGCGGTCAAATTGCCGGACCTGGATGGTGCGAAATGGCTCGACGGCGTGAGCGCCTTGTTGTCGTCAGCAGACGCGCACGCGCGCGCTGCTCGTGATGGACGCGAGGCCGCCCTGCGTGTGTATGCCTCGGGAGTTGTTGCGCGAGCTTACGAAGCCATTTACCTTCGAGCTCTACGGCAGCGCCGCATGTGAGCCACCCGCCGCCGCAGACAACATGGCCACGCCGTCGACAACCTCGCCCGAAGCGAACGCGCCGCGGGCTGTGCTGTGGACGGACGGCGCCGCTCGCGGCAACCCCGGTCCGGCGGGCATCGGCGCGATCCTCAAGAGCGAGTCGGGCGAGGTGTTGTTCAAGGGCAGCGAGTATCTCGGACACACCACCAACAACGTCGCCGAGTACAAGGCGGTGCTGCTGGGCCTGACCGGCGCGCTGGCCCAGGGCGTCGCCCACATCGAGGTGCGGGCGGACTCGGAGCTTTTGATCAAGCAGCTCAAGGGCGAGTACCGCGTCAAGAGCCCGGGGCTCCGACCCCTGTTCGAGGAGGCGCGCCGGCTCATCGCCCGCTTCGCCAGCGTCAAGCTCACGCACATCCGCCGGGAGCTGAACGGGGAGGCGGATAGGCTGGCAAATCAAGGCATCGACAGCGCCGAGCGCGGCTAGCCCGGACGGGAGCAGGCAAGGCAGCCGGGCTCGTGGTAAATGGCCGCCCAGCCATGACCACCAGGACGGCTGCAGACATCCGCAGCGCATTCTTGAGCTTCTTCGCGAAAAACGGGCACGAGGTCGTACCGAGCAGCTCCGTCGTGCCGCAGAACGACCCGACGTTGATGTTTGCCAACGCCGGTATGGTCCAGTTCAAGGACGTGTTCACCGGGCGCGAGAAGCGACCCTACAAGCGCGCTACCACCAGCCAGAAGTGCATCCGCATCAGCGGCAAGCACAACGATCTCGAGGCGGTCGGGCCGTCGCCGCGCCACCACACGTTCTTCGAGATGCTGGGTAACTTCAGCTTCGGGGACTACTTCAAGGAGGAGGCCATCGTCTTCGCCTGGGAGTTTTTGACGAAGGACCTGGCGCTGCCGAAGGACCGGCTGGTGGTGAGCTACTTCAAGGGTGAGGAGGGCATCCCCGAGGACACCGTCGCCCGCGACCTGTGGAAGAAGCTGACCGGCTTTGGTGACGCGCAGGTGCGCGGCTTGGGCATGGCGGACAACTTCTGGTCGATGGGTGACACCGGTCCGTGCGGTCCCTGTAGCGAGATCTACTTCTTCAACGGCAACGGCGTCGAACCCGGCAAATTCGGCGAGGAGCAGACGGCGGAGGGCGTCGGCTACTGCGAGATCTGGAACCTGGTGTTCATGCAGTTCGACCGCAGCTTGCAGGGCGGCGTGGCCAAGTTGGACCCGCTGCCAGCGCCCAGCATCGACACCGGCGCCGGCTTGGAGCGCTTGTGCGTGGCCGCGCAGGGCAAGCTCAGCAACTACGATACGGATCTGCTGCGCTCGCTGGTAGACAAGGCCTCGCAAATCTCCGGCAAGAAGTACGGTGGCTCGATGACGCCGGACGACGTGAGCATGCGCGTCATCGCTGACCACGCCCGCACCACGGCGTTCATGATCGCCGACGGCGTGTTGCCGGACAGGACCGCGCGCGAGTACGTGCTCCGGCGCGTGATGCGGCGCGCGATCCGTCACGGTCACCGCCTGGGCATCCAGAAGCCGTTTTTACACGAGGTGTGCGGCAGCGTGATCGAGCTGATGGGCCAGCAGTACTCGGAGCTCCGCGAGCGGCGCGAGCTGATCGAGTCCGTGGCGGAGGCCGAGGAAGTGCGCTTCCGCCAGACGATCGAGCGCGGCTTGGGGCTGCTCGAGGAGCGCTTTGCGGCGCTCGCGCAGAGCCAGCAAAAGACGCTCCCGGGCGCGGACGCGTTCCAGCTCTACGACACCTACGGCTTCCCGCTGGACCTCACGCAGGTGATCTGCAGCGAGCGCGGCTTCGAGGTCGACCAGAAAGCCTACGACGCGGCGCTGGAGGAGGCGCGCGAGCGCTCCAAGTTCGACGGCGCGGACGAAGCCGTCCAGGGCGTCTATCGCGAAGCCTTGGCCAAGGTGCCGGGCGGCAGCGTCGTCTTCAGCGGCTACGATCAGACGGAGGAGCTTGCGCCCATCGTCGCGCTGGTGAAGGGCGGCGCCCTCACGGACGTGGCGCAGGCTGGTGACGAGGTGGACGTGATCACGGCACGCACGCCGTTCTAC
>JAEYOT010000473.1 GCA_023411445.1 Pseudomonadota bacterium | reverse complement strand
GCGCGAGCAGGTGCAGCAGTACCTGCTCGACGGCTTCTTTCCCGTCGTGGCCGCGACGGAGGCACCGCGAGCGCGTCCGCGCGCCGGCCTCACGCAGGTGGGCCTGCCGTACGCGAGCGATCCGGCCATCACCAAGCACCTAGCCGCCTTCCTGCAGCGCCACGCATTTAACGATCGCGCGCCCAGCGCGGTGCTGTTCAACGGCGGGGTGCTCAAGGCGCCGCTCCTCCGCGCGCGCTTGCTGGAGACCTTGGGCGGCTGGCTCACGGAGCTGGGCGCGGCGCCCGCGCGCGTCCTGCCGGGGGAGGATCTGGACTTGGCGGTCGCGCGCGGCGCGGCCTACTACGGCCTGACTCGGCACGGGCGCGGCCTGCGCATCCGCGGCGGCACCGCGCGCGCGTACTACGTCGGGATCGAGAGCCCGATGCCGGCCTTGCCCGGGATGGAGCCGCCCGTGACGGCCCTGTGCGTCGCACCCTGCGGGATGGAGGAAGGGACGCAAGCGGCGCTGCCGCCGGAGGAGCTGTTCGTGGTGGTGGGCGAGCCAGTCACGTTTCGCTTCTTCGGCTCCAGCACGCGCAAGACCGACGCGCCCGGCACGACGCTCGAGCGCTGGAGGCCAGGCGAGCTAGAGGAGCTGCCGCTGATCGAGCTCACCTTGCCGGCCGCCGGACGCGCCGCCGGTGACGTCGTCGCAGTGCAGCTGCAGGCGTCCGTCACCGCCATCGGCACGCTGAAGCTCGAAGCGGTCGCGCGCGAGCCGATCACCCCGGATGAGCGCTGGCAAGTGGAGCTGAGCGTGCGGCATAGCGGAGGCTGAGCTTGAGCCGTTACTTCGTTGGCATCGACCTCGGCACCACCCACACCGTGGTGGCCTACGGAGAGCGCGAGCAAGGCCAGGCGTGCGAGGTACTGGCGCTGCCGCAGCTGGTGAGCTCTCACGAGATCGAGCCCTTGCCGCTGCTGCCGTCGTTCTTGTACACACCGGTACCGGGCGAAGAGGTAGCAGATCCGTGGGGCGAGCTGCCGTGGGTGGTCGGCCGCTTCGCGCGGCACCGCGGCCAGGAGGTGAGCGCGCGACTGGTTGCCTCCGCCAAGAGCTGGCTCAGCCACGCCGGCGTCGCGCGGCGCGAGCCGATCTTGCCCTGGGGCGCGGACGCCGCAGACGTCGGCAAGATCTCGCCGGTCGAGGCTAGCCGTCGCTTGCTTTCGCACGTCAAGCGTAGCTGGGACGACGCCTTCCCGGCGGCGCCGCTGGCCGAGCAAGACGTGGTCCTCACCGTGCCGGCGTCGTTCGACGAGGTTGCCCGTGAGCTCACCGTGGAAGCGGCCGAGCAAGCGGGGCTCGTGGTCCGGCTGCTGGAGGAGCCGCAAGCCGCGTTCTACGACCTGATCGCCGCCGAGCGCCGCGCGGCCGTCGAGGCGTTGCTGCACGCCGAGCGCGCGACCGCGCGTGTGCTCGTCTGTGACGTCGGCGGTGGCACCACGGATTTGACGCTGGTCGAGGCGCGGCGCAGCACGGACGGCGCGCTCGAGCTGGATCGCATCGCAGTCGGGCGTCACCTGCTGCTCGGCGGAGACAACATCGATTTGGCGCTGGCCCAGCTGTGCGAGCGCCGGCTGTCGCCGGACGAGCCGCTGGACGCCTTTCGCTTCAGTCAGCTCCTGCTCGCCTGCCGGAGCGCCAAGGAAGCGCTGCTCAGCGACGACCCGCCGAGCTCCGTGCCGATCCGCGTCGCGCGCGCGGGAGCCGCGCTGGTCGGCGGCACCTTGCAGACAGAGCTCGGGCAGAGCGAGGTGCATGAGCTCGTATTCTCCGGCTTCTTGCCGCTGGTGGAGCGCGGCGCGGCCCCGACGCGCCCCCGCGCCGGGCTCAGCGCTTTCGGCCTCCCCTACGAGCGCGATCCGGCGATCTCGCGCCATTTGGTGCAGTTCTTGGAGCGCCACGCCGAGCACGGCGTGGACGCGCTGTTGCTCAACGGCGGGCTGTTCCACGCGCCGCACGCGGCGGCGCGTGTGCGCGAGGTGCTGAGCGGCTGGAGCGGACGCGAAGTGACGCTGCTCCCCTACCCCGATCCGGACTTGTCCGTCGCGCGCGGCGCTGTCGCGTACGCGCGAGCGCTGGCCGAGGGCGGGCTGCGCATCGGCGGCGGCACGCCGCGCGGCTTCTACGTCTCGGTCGACGAGCGCTCCGCGCGGCGTGCGCTGTGCGTGGTTCCGCGAGGAGCGCGCGAGGGCGAGCGCCACCGCGCGCGCGCCGGCGGGCTGTGGCTGCGCGTCGGTGTGCCGGTGAAGCTCGAGCTGTACACCTCGGACAAGGAGGCGCACGGCGTGGGCGATCTCGTCGAGCTGGACGACGACTACGCGGCGCTGCCGCCGGTCACTACCGTGTTCGACAGCAGCGCGGAGTCTCAACGCAGCGACGTGGAGGTGGCGCTCGAGGGAGAGCTCAGCGCCGTCGGCACGGTGGAGCTCGCCTGCGTCGAGCTCTCGCCGCCCGGCGAGCAGGCGCCGAGGCGCTTTCGCTTGGCCTTCGATCTGCGCGGCGAGGGCGCGGAGCGGCCCGCCTCGCTGGCGCCCCCTCAACCGTCCAAGCCACTGCCACCGCGCTTGCCCGAAGCGCTCGAAGCCATCCGGCGCGTGTTCGGTGAAGGGCGAGCCGACGTCCACGAGCGCGAGAGCCGCGACCTGCCGCGTGAGCTCGAGCGCTTGCTCGGTGAACGACAGCGCTGGACGCTCGAGACCAACCGTCTGCTGTTCGACGCGCTAGCAGAGGGGCGCAGCGCGCGCCGCCGCTCGGAGGATCACGAGCGCGTGTTCTGGATGCTGGCCGGCTACTGCCTGCGGCCGGGCTTCGGCGCACCTCACGACGAGGAGCGGATCGCGCAGCTGGTGCCGCTGTTCGAGTCCGGCCTCGCCGCCGCCGCGAAGACGCGCGCTTGGCAACAGTTTTGGATCGCCTGGCGCCGCATCGTGGCAGGCTTGCGTGAAAGCACGCAGGAGCGCCTGCTCGGGTTGCTCGAGCCGTTCTGGGCGCCGAGCGAGCTCAAGCTCAAGCGCAGCAAGAGCCTCAAGGCGGCTGAGCCGAGCCACGAGCTGCTGGAGCTCACGGCGTCGCTCGAGCGCGTCCCCGCCGAACGTCGCCGGCAGCTCGGTGATTGGCTAGTGGAGCGGACCTTCCTGCGGCGCGATCCGCAGCTGTGGGCGGCGCTGGGCCGCGTCGGCGCGCGCGTGCCCGGCTACGCTAGCGCCCACCACGTGGTGCCGCCCAGCGTCGCCGAGGGCTGGCTCAAGCATTTGCTCAGCGAGCGCTGGCACGAGGCTCCGACGGCAGCCGTCACGGCGGCGCAGCTCGCGCGCGTTACCGGAGATCGTGCGCGTGACGTGTCGCCGAGCACGCGGGCGGAGGTGGTTCGGCGCCTGGAGCAGATCCAGGCCGCGCCCGATCTGATCGCCATGGTGCGCGAGCTCGTGCCGGTCGTGGCAGCCGAGCGCGCCGCCTGGTTCGGCGAAGAGCTACCGATCGGTCTGCGCCTCGAAGACCCGCGCTGACTGCCAGCGCCTCAGCGACGCGCGCGTCCCTGCTGCGGCTGCTGCTTGGCGGCTGCGAGCTGACGGCAGGGGCTGTCGTAGGGCGCAGCGTAGCTCATGAACACGGTGCGCTCGAGCGGCTTGGGGACCGTCTCGCCTGGCGGCGGGCTCTGATCGCTCACGTAGTAAACGCTGTAGTTGAGGAGGCAATCCTTCTGGTCACCCGTGCGCTCCGGATACGCCAGCAGCCACTCTTGAAAGGCCTGGCGGTAGGCCGCGTAGTTTTGATTCGGGATGCGATCCGAATACATCACGAAGTACTGACTTTGCCCCATCTGGCTGGGGACGACCTTGCCGCTCGGGTAGGCTTGGTTACTGGCGACCTCGTTGTAGGGGTCCACCTTCTTGCCGCTGGCCGTGACCGCCTCCACGTGGATCATCGAGTCCGTGCGCGGCGGCTCGCTTGCGAACATGCGCCAGCCTTGCAGGATGCGCGGGTACTCGATGACGGCCTTGGCCCAGTCCGGCTGACGCACGCGCAGCGCCTTCGGCACGGGGCTGTTGTCGTTCAGCACCTCGCTCAGGATGGCGAGCAGCACGAAGCCCATGGCTACCTCGCCCACGGTGCGCCAGCGAGCCGAGACGGGCGCTGGCGCGGGTGCCGGCAACTGCGACCCGCGCAGCAGCCACAGCGAAGCGGCGTGGGCGCGCTCCGCCAGCGGCCTCACCCGCTCGCCGAGCCAGCCCTCCAGCTTCTCCCAGTGCTGAGCCGTGAGCAGCAGCGGGAAGAACGACATCATGGCCGGGCTGAAGCCGCCCAAATTCAAGCCCAAGGCGAAGCCCAGGTGGAGCGGCGGCATCAGGCAAACGGCCAAGCCGCGCGCCTCGCGCGATGAGAACGGCGTGATGATCAGGATGCAGCCGATCCACTCGGTCGCCAGCGTGCCCCAGGTAAGACCCTTGATCACGTCGAGCGGGAGCGTTTCACGCATCCACACTCCAATGGGCGTGACCAGCTTGTCTTGATGGAGCGCGTAGTGGACGGCCGTGCCATCACGCCAAGCCACTCCTCCCTTGCTCGCGGCGTTGAAGAAATAGATGGTGGCAAATTGCAGAAGCAGCCCCAAGACCGCGATCGAGACGATCGGCTTGGTAGCGTAGTCTGAGAGCGGCTGCTTCCGATCAGGAGACAGCGCGACCGCGTCGAGCGAGAAGCGCGCGCCGAGCGGCAGCGGCAAAGTGAGCAGACACAAAAGGTCCATCACCATGTCCCCACCGTTCTCCAGCACGGCCAGGCGCGAGTTCAGGCTCACGCGTGCGATCAGCGTGAGCACCTGAAACAGGCGCGTGCGGTAGCCGAGCGTGAAGGCGAGGTACACGGCCGCGCACAGCACGAAGCCGACCTGCGCCTCGCGCAGCCCGGACGCCGTGAAGAACAGCGAAAACATGCGCTGCGCTGGCGGCCGCCACAGGATCGTGTGGTTCGGTAAGAGGCCGCCATTGGTGTACCAGAGCTCGATGTCGATGAAGCGACGAGCCAGATCCGACAGCAGCACCAAGCCGAACAGGACCCGAAAGAGCCCGAGGCTCCGCGGATCCATCGTCATGTAAGTTTCTCGAAACCACAGCCACCGCTCCCGCATCGTTCGTCGCTCGCCCACAGCAAGTCCCAGGCCAGCCTGGTCCCGCCAAAAACCCGCCAATATTCGCCGAGATGTTCGCGCAGAGTGCCGCGCGTGGCACAGTTTGGCAAGCTGCAGACATTCGAGTCAGCCGGCAGCGCTGCTACCGTCCGAACATGGCTGAGCTCAAGGCAACGACCTTCGCACTCACTGGAGTCGCCGCCCTCGTCGGCGGCGCCGTCGGCTCGCTCCTTACCGTGACGCTGGTACGCCCGCGTGTGGAGACCAACGCGCGCCCGGAGGCCACCAGCCCCACCGAAGCCGTGCCTGCCCCGGCACCGACCCGCGCGCTCGACGGTCGGCTGGCCGCGCTGGAGCGCAGCGTCCGCGCCCTGAGCCTGCGCGACAGCATGCTGCAAGCTGCCAAGCCGGCAGCGTCCGGAGGCAAGGAGGGCCACGCGGACGTGGCGCCCATCGTCGACAACCCGGTGTTCGAAGCCGCCGTGCGGGACGTGATGGAGCGAGCAGAGCTCGAGCGCAGCGAGGAGCGCGACGCCGAGCGCGTCGAGCGCCGCCGCCAAGCCTCCGAGACCTGGGCGAGCCAATTGGGTGAGAAGCTTCAGCTGACGGACCAGCAGAAGGCCAAAGCGGCCGCCATCTCCTTGAGCTTCACGGAGAAGCTGCGCGGCTTGCGCCAAGCCGATGGCAGCGAGCTCCCGCGCGACCAGCGCCGAGCCAGGATGGCAGAGCTTCGTACGGCGGCGGAGGCGGAGCTTGCGAAGGTGCTGAGCCCTGCGCAAATGAACGGCTACCGCGAGCTGGATGATGCGCAGCGCCTCGGTGGACGGCGCGGTGCTCGCGCCGCGGCAGAGCGCGCACCCGGCGGCAGCGACTGAGCTAGGCTGCACTGGTCATGTCCGACGCACCGAGCTTCGACGATGTCTTGCGCGTGATGACCGCGGCGTCGCTGGGCGACGCCACGGCGCGCGTGGCGCTGCCGGACGAGCCCGAGCTGAGCGACACCGCCACGGGGTTGGCCGTCGCGCTCAACGTGCTGCTCGACGATCTCGCCTACCGCGTCACCGAGCGCGAGAAGCTGGAGGAGCGACTCCGCCAATCGCAAAAGATGGAAGCGATCGGCAACCTCGCCGGCGGCATTGCTCACGACTTCAACAACATGCTCTCCGTGATCTTGGGCTTCACGGATCTAGTACTGGATCAGCTACAACCGAGCGATCCGCTGCATGCTGACTTGGCCGAGGTCAAGCGCGCGGGCGAGCGCGCACGCGAGCTAACGCGGCAGCTGCTCGCGTTCAGTCGTCGCCAGATCTTGGCGCCCAAGTCGCTGGACCTCAACGCGACCTTGCACGGCATGGAGCGCATGTTGAGGCGTTTGCTCGGCGAGAGCGTCGAGCTCTCACTCTTGACCTTCCGTCGCATCGGTAAGATCAAAGCGGACCCGAACCAAGTCGAGCAAGTGGTGCTCAACTTGACCGTGAACGCGCGCGACGCCATGCCGAGCGGCGGCAAGCTGGCCCTGGAGACGAGCAACGTGGAGCTCGACTCGGCCTACGCCGCGCAGCACCCGGAAGTGACGCCGGGCCCGTACGTGATGCTAGCCGTCTCCGATACCGGGCTGGGCATGGAGCCGCAGGTGCGCGAGCGCATCTTCGAGCCGTTCTTCACGACCAAGGAACCCGGTCAGGGCACAGGCCTGGGCCTGGCAACGGCATTCGGCATCGTACGCCAGAGCGGCGGCCACATCTGGGTCTACAGTGAGCCGGGCCAGGGCAGCACCTTCAAGGTCTATTTCCCGCGGGACGACGGCGCGGTCGAGCAGGCAGCGCCGCACCTGCCGGTCATCCAGCAACGCGGCTCGGAGACCGTGCTGCTCGTGGAGGACGAGAACCAGGTGCGCAGCTTGGCCCGCACCGTGCTTGGCCGCAACGGCTACAACGTGCTGGAGGCACAGAACGCCGGTGAAGCGTTTTTGATCTGCGAGCAGTACCCAGCCAAGATCCACCTGCTGCTCACGGACGTGGTCATGCCGCGCATGTCAGGCAAGCAACTGGTAGACAAGGTGAGCGGCATGCGCCCGGAGATGCGCGTGCTCTACATGTCTGGCTACACCGACGACTCGATCGTGCACCACGGCGTGCTCGACGCCGGCACCGCCTTCCTGCAAAAGCCCCTCACTCCCAGCACCTTGCTCGCCAAGGTGCGCGAAGTGCTGGACACAGACGCCCTCTGACCGCTTGGCGTGGCTCAAGTCATAGGGGCCCGTCGCCCCAGCGCCTTGTCGCCTTGTCGCCTTGTCGCTGCGACTGCCACTGACCCCTGATCGCGACACCGAGCACTGTTCAAGATTGAACTACGATTCTCCCGAAAATTTCGGACCAAATCGGTCAGCGCGCTCGATAGTGTTACTTTGAACTACTGATTCGCTCTGCGGAAGCGCGCTAGCACGACTCCCTCGTGGCGCGGCCACTTGCAGCAGCCACCGACGCTACCCGCCGCGCTCGCCCCGCGTCACCGAGGTGCCACGGCAGCCCCTGTGTGTCACTTCCTCAGCACGGCACGGCATTGGGCCGTCGCGCCAGCGCGGATCATTGCGTCGCGGGACCGTTGCACCGGCGCGGGACCGTTGCGCCGGCGCGGAACCGTTGCGCTAGCGCGGTGCTGCGCGGCTGCGCGTGGGGGACTGAGCGACGGCCGCTACTGCAAAGGCCCGTCAGGGAGTCACCGCGGAGACAAAGGTTCAAAGTAGCACTATCCAGCCCGACGAAGGGGCGGGCGCGAAATCATCGAGGAATTCGAAGTTCAATCTTGAACAGTGCTCGGCGCCGCGATCAGGGAGTGCCGCAGCACAGCGCCGTCGCGCTGGTGCGGTGCTGGCTTGCGTCAGCGCTGGGGGATCAGAGCTAGCGCGTTGACTGAGGGGCTTCGGCCAGCGATGTGGTGAGCCACAGCTTGGCTTCGCCCACCGAGGCGAACACTTTGCTCGGAAAGGGGTTTCTGAACACCAGGTTGATGCCCCAAAATAGAGTTCGCTGCATCAAGCTGTCGAGCACGATGGCTTGCACCAGGAAGCGCTCCGTCAGGTGCGCTTGCTGCTGCATGTGGGCGATGACGCGAGAGCGCTGCTCCGGCGACATGCCATGGGCACCCCGCGAATCGATGAGCAGCGCGAAGCGCTCGCCGCGCTGCAGCCACTCATCCATCTTGAACAGGAACGCGGCGATCGCGGCGTCACTGACCTGGCCCTCCCAGCGCACCGTCACGAGCGGCCACTCGGACTCGTCGATAGGCGGGCGCATCGCTTCACGGTAGTCAGCCAGACGCCAGCACCGCAACCCCCGGTCGTGCCGCCGCCCGAGCGGCTTTGGTCCTGCGAGACGTAGCGCGGGAGTGACGCTAGAGTCGCCAGCATGGCTTTCCGTTCTGGCT
>JAEYOT010000805.1 GCA_023411445.1 Pseudomonadota bacterium | reverse complement strand
GTTCGCGCTCGCGCAGCTCGAGCGCTTGGCGCGCGGCGAGGTAGCGGCAGAGCCCAACCGCCCGGCGCGTTGCGCACGCTGCGACGCGCGCGACATCTGCCGCCGCCCGCTGTCCGCCCCCACCCCCGAGGGCACGGAGGAGGCATGATCCCCGGCCTTTCGCGCAACGCGGTGGTCGCGGCCAGCGCCGGCACGGGCAAGACCGAGCTGCTCACCAGCATCTATATCGGCCATTGCCTGGGACTCTCGGCGGACGGTGCCTTGATCTCGCCCACCCGCATCGTGGCCACCACCTTCTCGCGCGCCGCCGCGCGCGAGATCCGTGAGCGCCTGGAGAAGCGCTTGGGGGCCATCGCCGGCGCCGACGAGCAGGAGCACGACAAGCGCCTCGGCGACGCGCTTCGACAGCTGGCGAGCGAGCGCGGCCTGTCGCGGGCCGAGCTGACGCGTCGCGCGGCGCGCGCGCTCGAGGAGCTGCCGGACGCGTCGATCGACACGCTCCACAACTTGTGCGCGCGCATCCTGCGCGAGCACGGCTTGGAGCTCGGCATCTCCCCTTCGTTTACGATCCTGGAAGAGCAGCGCTCCCTGGAGGAGACCGAGCAGGCCATCGACGAGGTGCTGAGCGAAGCGCTCAGCGACAGTGGGCTGAGCGCGCTCGGCGCGCAGCAGCTGCTCGACGCGGCGGGCGGATTGGATCGTTTGCGCGGCTGGATGCTGTCGCTGCTGGCGCGGCTCGACGACGAGGGGCTCGACGCGACCGAGCTCTCGCGCGGGGACGAGGGCGCCGCGGCACGTCGCATGGAGACTCGCTTGTACGAGGTGTGCCGTGAAATCGCAGGCGATCCTGGCTCACCGCGCGCCCCCCACGCCCGCGCCGTGCTCGACGCGCTGCAAACGCGGCCTGAGGGCGTGCTGTCCGCCGATCGCCTGAGTCGCGCCTTCGCCACGCTCGCCGCCGAGAAGAAGGGCCGCACCGGCGCGGGCGCCGCGCAGCTCAAGGAGCTGCTCGACCAGACGCGAGGCAACAACAACGCCGAAAAGGCGCGCGCGCTGGTGCGCTTGATCGTCGAGGGGCCGACGCTAGACGAGCGGCTGCTCGGCGTGGCCACCGTGATCGCCGAGATCCAGCGCCGCTTGCGGCAGCGCCACGTCGCGCAGCGCAGCCTGGGCTTCGGCGACTTGCTGCGCCTCACGCGCGACGGGCTGCGCGACCGCCCCGAGATCGCTCGCGCCGCTGGCGGGCGCATCGACCTACTCTTGGTCGACGAGTTTCAGGACACGAGCCGCGTGCAATGTGACCTCTTGCTCTTGCTGCGCGAGCGACCAGAGCAAAATCAGCGCCGAGCGCCTGGCACCCTGCCCGCCGCCGCAGACATCGCGCCGCGCGGCTTGGTCGTGGTGGGTGACCGCAAGCAGTCGATCTACGGTTTTCGCGGCGCGGACGTGTCGGTGTTCGCGGAGCTATCCACGGCGCTGGCCGGAGCCGAAGCCGCGCGGCTGCTGGATTTGCCGCCGGACGCCACGCCGCCCGACGACGCACCGGCGGTGGCGGAGGTCTCCACGCTAGTCGCCAGCTATCGCTCGGATCCGAGCATCGTGCAGGCCGTCAACATCATCTCCCAGCGTGACTTCGAGCCGCGCCTGAACAAGAGCTTCGAGATCCGTTACGCGCCGGCCGAGGCGCTCACGGTGCCGCCCGGCCGAACCAGCGCCGATTCAGGCCGCTTCACCCTACTGCTTGACGATGGCCGCACGCCAGAAGCGGAGCCGCTGGTGGCGCGCGCGACGGGCGGCATGCGTACGGCGCTGGCGGTGGCCGCCTACTGCGCGCGCGCCGTCGCGGAGGGGCGCGCGCTGTCCAGCCTGGCGGTGCTGGCGCGACGGCGCGCCACGCTGCCTCTGCTCGGCTTCGCGCTGGACCATTTCGGAGTGCCCTACGTCGTCTCGGGCCGCGATCTGTACGGGACGCCGGAGGTGCGCGACGTTTTCGCGGCGCTGCGCCTCAGCCAGGACCCGCGCGATCGTCACGCCCTAGCCGTGATCGCACGCAGCCCGCTGGGCGGCTTGTCCGACCAGGCGCTGGTGGAGCTCAGCGACGTCAAGCGCGGCCTGTTGCCGCTGAGCGAGTGGCAGCCCGAGCGGCTCTCGCTGCAGAGCGACGCGCTGCTCGCGCGGCTGCTGCAGGAGCGGCTCACCACGTTCCTGCACATCGCGCCTCGGCTCTCGCCGCGCGACGCCATCTTCGATCTGATCCAGCGCTTCGAGCTCACCTCGGTGCTGTCGCTGTTGCCGCGCGGCGCCGTGCGCCTCGCCAACATCGGTCGCTTGCAGGAGATCGCCGCCACGCACGGGGGCAACCTGGCGGCGTTCGTGCGCTTCGTCACGCGCCAGATCGCGCTGGAGCTGGACGAGACCGAAGCCGCCGTGTTCGCCCCGGATGACGACGCAGTGCGCCTGCTCACGATCCACGGCAGTAAGGGCCTCGCCTTCCCGACCGTCATCCTCGGCGACGCGGAGGCGGTGGAGCGACCGCAGTCACCGCCCGTCGGCATCCTGCGCCGCTCGCAGCACACCCCCGCGCTCGTCGTGCGTCACGCCGGCGAAGACGGCCCGATCATCACCGACAGCCAGACCGAGCTCAGCCAGGACGCCAGCGCTCGAGCGCTCGCCGAGCGCCAGCGGCTCAGCTACGTCGCGCTCACGCGCGCGCAGCACGAGCTCGTGATCGCGCTGCCGAGCACGGCTCGCGCCGGGTCGCTCGCCAAGACCGTGCTGGACCTCCATCAAGAAGGCGCGTTCGACGAGCTGCCCGGCTTGGTCACGCTGCCGCTGGGTGAGCTGCTGGAGACGCCGCGGCTCGAGCCGGGCGCCGCGCTGCCCGGCAGCGATCCCCCACCACGCCCGACCACGCCGCAGAGCAGCGCGGTGGTGTTAGGCGCCACCGCGCTCAGCGACTTCCTGCTCTGCCCGCGCCGCTTCAGCTTGCTGCAGCTGCACGGCTTGAGCGAGCCGCGCCACGCTGGCGCCAGCGCCAGCACCGGTGGCGCCGCAGAGCCGGAGGTGGATCCGCGCCTGGCCGGCGTGGCCGCGCATCACGTGCTCGAGGTGTGGCCGCTCGAGCGCTGGGGCGAGGAGCCCGACGCCACCGAGCTCGGCGAGCTCTTGGCTCGCGCCGGCCTGCACCCGAGCTCGAGCACCGGCCAAAAGACGCTGCGCGGCCTCAGCCGCTTTCTGAGCGGCGCCTACGCCGCGCGGGTGCGCCGCGAGGCAGTGCGCGTGGAGCGCGAGCTTTCGCTCACCGTTACACTGCAATCGCAGGCGCCTGCCGGCGTGGAGCGGCCTCGGCGCGCCCCGCCGCGCAACCCGGCGCAGCTCGAGCTGTTCGGCACCCTGCCGCCAGCTCCTACGCCGTCTGCCCCTGCCGTCTCGGCGGCCGGCACGCCCCTGGTCGTCAAGGCCACGCTGGACCTGTTCGTCGAGCTGAAGGACGGCAGCTTGCACGTGATCGACTACAAGCGCACGCGCGGCGGCGAGAGCGACGCCGCCCGCTACGCGCCGCAGCTCGGCCTGTACCGGGCGGTCGTGCAGCGGCACTATGGCAGGGCCCCCGAGGTCGGGCTGCTCCACCTGCTGGGTGATGCCAACGAGCCCGAGTGGCTCACGCCGACCGCAGCCGACGCAGGTGCGATCGCGTCCGCGTTCCTGGCGGCGCGGGCGAGCGATCAGTGGCCGCACCAGCCCGAGGCGCGCTGCAGGGCCGTCCGCTGCGGCTTCGTCGCGAGCTGCCACCCGACCAGCAACACCTGAGACCGCGTTTTTCAGCCGTGTTTCGCCGCTCGCGCGAAACCGTTGATGCGCGGCGGATGCGTGCTAACCAGCGCGGCCCGCTTCGGCTCTGTACTGGTCAACCCCAGCTTGCGCGTCGCGTCAATCCGTGCGACACGCGCCGTAGCGGCGAGGGCGCCTGACCCGACGCCGCGATCAACTTATACTACCGCCCCCGCCACACGCGGCATCTCACCCCAGTCACCACTTCTCTCTCCCACACACAAACGAGCCAATGCCCCTTCCGCCTCGCCAAGGACTTTACGATCCCCGTTACGAGCACGACGCTTGCGGCGTCGGTTTCGTCGCGAACATCAAGGGGGAGGCATCGCACGATATCGTCAAGAAGGGCGTCGATATCCTGCTGAACCTCGTGCACCGCGGCGCGAGTGGCTGCGATCCGCTCACGGGCGACGGCGCCGGCATCCTGCTGCAGGTCCCGCACAAATTCTTCAAGAAGGCGTGCGACTCCGCGGACATCGAGCTGCCCGAGCCAGGCCGCTACGGCGTGGGCTTGGTCTTCTTGCCCCGTGACAAGAACGATCGGCGGCGCTGTCAGCAGATCTTGGAGGACAAGATCTTCGGCACCGGTCAGCGGTTGATCGGCTGGCGCGACGTGACCGTGAACGAGGCCGCGCTGGGCCCGCTGGCTCGCGCGAGCGCGCCGATCATCCGCCAAGTGTTCATCGGCTCCAACACGGACGACCAGAACTCGTTCGAGCGTAAGCTGTTCGTGATCCGTCGCTGGGCGGAGCGCACGGTGCGCGAGTCCAGCATCGCGAGCAAGGGGCAGTTCTACCTACCCAGCCTGTCGTCCAAGACGATCGTCTACAAGGGTCTGCTCTTGGCGGAGCAGCTGGCGAGCTTCTATCAGGATCTGGAAGATCCGGCGATGGAGAGCGCGCTGGCCATGGTGCACCAGCGCTTCAGCACGAACACGTTCCCGACCTGGGAGCTGGCGCAGCCGTTCCGCGTGCTGGCGCACAACGGTGAGATCAACACCGTGCGCGGCAACGCGGCGTGGATGAGCGCGCGCGAGCAGCTGTTCAAGGGCGAGGTGTTCGGTGAGGACGTTCGCCACATCCTGCCCACGATCACGCCGGGCGGCAGCGACACTGCCATGCTGGACAACACGGCCGAGCTCTTGCTGCAGGCCGGGCGCTCCCTGCCTCACGTCATGATGATGCTCGTGCCGGAAGCCTGGCAAAACGACGAGCAGATGCCGGAGCACAAGAAGGCGTTCTACGAGTACCACTCGTGCTTGGTGGAGCCATGGGACGGCCCCGCCGCGCTCGCGTTCACAGACGGCAAGCGCATCGGCGGCATGCTGGATCGCAACGGCCTGCGCCCCGCCCGCTGGACGGAGACGAAAGACGGCCTGGTGGTGCTCGGCTCCGAGACTGGCGTCTTGGAGTTCCCGCCGGAGAACATCGAGCGCCGCGGACGCCTCGAGCCCGGTCGCATGTTCCTGGTGGACCTGGAGAAGGGTCGCATCGTGGAGGACGAAGAGATCAAGGACGAGATTTGCCGCAGGAAGGCCTACGGCAAGTGGATCCGCGAGAACAAGATCGCCCTCTCCGACATCGAGGCTTCCCCGCCCACCGCCACCGCGCGCGAGCACACCACGTTGCTGCAGCGCCAGAAGGTCTTCGGCTACACGCAGGAGGACCTGAAGATGCTGGTGGCGCCGATGGCCGCCGCCGGCGACGAGCCGCGCGGCTCCATGGGTACCGACACGCCGCTCGCCGTCCTCTCGGATCGCCCCCAGCTGGTGTTCGGCTACTTCAAGCAGCACTTCGCGCAGGTCACCAACCCCGCGATCGACCCGATCCGCGAGGCCATGGTGATGAGCCTCAAGGCTTACATCGGTGGCGAGGGCAACATCCTGTTCGAGCTGCCCGATCAGGCGCAGATGCTCGAGCTGCCCGATCCGATCCTGACCAATCAGGATATGGCCAAGCTGCGCGAGACACCGCTCAGCACCGTCCGTACTCCGCCGACGCTGCCGATGCTGTACCCGGTCAGCGAGGGTGGCGAAGGCCTCAAGTCAGCGCTGGACGAGCTCTGTCGCCAAGCTTCACTGGCGGTGCTGGACGGCCACGCCCTGCTCATCCTGAGCGATCGCGGCTCGACCGAGCACATGGCGCCGGTGCCCAGCCTGCTCGCCACGGGCGCCGTGCACAACCACCTGATGCGCAACGGCACGCGCATGAAGGTCGGCATCATCGTGGAGACCGGTGAGGCCCGCGAGGTGCACCACTTCTGTCTGCTCTTCGGCTACGGCGCTGGCGCGGTCAATCCGTACCTGGCCTTCGAGTCGATCCACCAGATGGCGCAGCAGGGCACGCCGGGTCTCAAGGACGCGGAGCAGGCCCAGCAGAAGTACATCAAGGCCATCAACAAAGGCTTGCTCAAGGTGATGAGCAAGATGGGCATCAGCACCCTGCAGAGCTACCAGGGCGCCCAGATCTTCGAGGCCATCGGCCTCTCGCCGGACCTGATCGATCGCTACTTCACGAATACCTCGAGCCGCATCTCCGGTATCGACCTCGACGTGATCGCGGAGGAGTCTCGCCGGCGCCACGAGTTCGCGTACCCCAAGACGACCGAGCCGACGCCGTACCTGGACCTGGGCGGTCAGTACCACTACCGCGCGCAGGGCGAGCGGCACCTGTGGGATCCCGGCACCGTCTCCAAGCTGCAGCACGCCGTGCGCATGGAGGACGTGAAGAGCTACAAGGAATACTCCAAGCTGATCAACGACCAGGAAAATGGTCCGATCACGCTGCGCGGCCTGTGGGAGCTCGTGCCCGAGAACAGCCCCATCCCGCTCGACGAGGTCGAGCCGGCCAGCGAGATCGTCAAGCGCTTCGCCACCGGCGCCATGAGCTTCGGCTCCATCAGCGCCGAGGCCCACGAGAACCTGGCGATCGCGATGAACCGCATCGGCGGTCGTAGCAACACGGGTGAAGGCGGAGAGCGCGAAGAGCGCTTCAAGCCGGACCCGAACGGCGATCTGCGCCGCAGCTCGATCAAGCAGGTGGCGTCCGGCCGCTTCGGCGTCACCACGGACTACCTGGTGAACGCCGACGAGCTGCAGATCAAGGTCTCGCAGGGCGCCAAGCCCGGCGAGGGCGGCGAGCTGCCGGGTCACAAGGTGGACGCCATCATCGCCAAGACGCGTCACTCGACGCCGGGCGTGACGCTGATCTCTCCCCCGCCCCACCACGACATCAACTCGATCGAAGATCTGGCCCAGCTGATCTTCGACCTGAAGATGACGAACCCGAAGGCGCGCATCAGCGTGAAGCTGGTGGCGGAGGCGGGCGTCGGTACGGTCGCGGCTGGCGTGGCCAAGGCGCACGCGGACGTGATCCTCATCTCCGGCCACGACGGCGGCACGGGCGCTTCTCCGCTCACCTCCATCAAGCACGCCGGCATCCCGTGGGAGATGGGCCTGGCAGAGACGCATCAGGTGCTGGTGAAGAACGACCTGCGCAGCCGCGTCATCCTACAGACGGACGGCCAGATGCGCACCGGGCGTGACGTGGTGCTGGCCGCGCTGCTCGGCGCGGAGGAGTTCGGCTTCGCTACCGCGCCGCTGGTCGCCTCCGGCTGCATCATGATGCGCAAGTGTCACCTCAACACCTGCCCGGTCGGCATCGCCACGCAAGATCCGGTGCTGCGCGCCAAGTTCGAGGGCAAGCCGGAGCACGTGGTGCGCTTCATGTTCTACGTGGCTGAGGAAGCGCGCGAGCTGATGGCTTCGCTCGGCTTCCGCAGCATCCGCGAGATGGTCGGGCACAGCGAGCGCATCAGGGTCAAAAAGACGGACCACTGGAAGACGTCTCGGCTGGACTTCTCCGATCTGCTCACGCCGATCACGCCTGGACCGGGCGTGGGCGTGTGCAAGTCGCAGGAGCAAGATCACGGCCTCGACAAGTCGATCGACAACAAGCTGATCGAGCTGTGTCAGCCGGCGCTCACCAGCCGCACCCCCGTGCGCGAGATCGTCACGGTCCGCAACGTGGACCGCACCATCGGCGCCATGCTGGCCGGTGAGGTCGCGCGGCGCTTCGGCAAGGAAGGCCTGCCCGAGGGCACCATCCGGCTGGACTTCAAGGGCACCGCTGGCCAGAGCTTCGGCGCCTTCGCCACCCACGGCATGGAGCTGAACCTGGAGGGTGACGCCAACGACTACGTGGGTAAGGGCCTGTCCGGCGGCGTGCTGACCGTCCGTCCGCCAACGGGCGTCACCTTCCGCGCCGATCAGAACATCATCATCGGCAACACGTCGCTCTACGGCGCCACCTCGGGTAAGGCCTTCTTCAACGGCAAGGCAGGCGAGCGCTTCGCCGTGCGCAACAGCGGCGCCAGCGCCGTCGTGGAAGGCGTGGGCGATCACGGCTGCGAGTACATGACCGGCGGCCGCGTGATCGTGCTCGGCCGCACCGGACGCAACTTCGGCGCTGGCATGAGCGGCGGCTTCGCCTACGTGCTGGACGAGACGGGCGACTTCGAGAAGCGCTGCAACGCGGCCATCGTCGGCGACATCGAAGAGCTGTCGGCCGAGGACGCCGCGTTCGTGGCCGGCATGATCGAAGAGCACCGCGTCCGCACTGGCTCGGTCAAAGCCGCAGAGCTCTTGGCCGACTGGGAGAACACCGTGCAGCGCATGAAGAAGGTGTTCCCGAGCGAGTACCGGCGCGTGCTCGAGCAGATGCAAGAGCTCAAGAACAAGGGATCGGAGCGCCCCTCGCTGCTGCCGGC
>JAEYOT010000801.1 GCA_023411445.1 Pseudomonadota bacterium | reverse complement strand
CCGTGAGTCCACGTGAAGCCCAAACCCTCTTTTTCCCGCATTTCATCGGAAAACGTCCTCAGTGCCGTCGCTCCGCCGGAGCCCTTGGCCAAGATCGAGGTCGCTGAGCTGATCGTCAGTTGCCTAGAAAAGGCCGGTGTCGAGTACGTGTTCGGCGTGCCCGGCGGAGCCGTCGAGCCCATCTACAACGCGCTCGCTCGCAGCGGGCGCCGAGGTGGTCCGCGCCCGGTGGTGGCTCGTCACGAGGCCGGCGCCGCCTACATGGCTGACGGCTACGCCCGCGAGACGGGGCGGCTCGGCGTGTGCGTCACCACGTCGGGCCCGGGCGCGACCAACCTGCTCACCGGCATCGCCTGCGCGCACGGCGGCAACGTGCCTGTGCTGGCGCTCACGGGCCAGTCGGCGCTGCCGTCCTTCGGACGCAACGCGCTGCAGGACTCCTCGTGTGCCGGTGTGGATATCGTCGGTATCTTCGCGCACTGCACGCGCTACAGCTCGCTGGTCTCGCACGTCGACCAAGCGGAGACGAAAGTGGTGAGCGCGATCTTGCACGCGCTGCGCAAGCCGTGCGGTCCCAGCCACCTGTCATTTCCCGTGGACTTGCTGCGCAGCTTGGTGCTGCCGAGGAGCGCGGGCAGCGAGCTGAGCGCCCTGGTGCGCCACAAGCCGAGCCTCGTGGATGAGCAAACCGTGGAGGCCCTCGAGGCAGAGCTGCTAGCGGCCTCGCGCATCGTGTTCTTCATCGGCGACGGCGCGGCGGAGGCCATCGACGCGATCATGACCTTGGTCGAGCTGAGCGGCGCTCTGTTCGTGACGACGCCGGACGCCAAGGGGCTGATCAACCCGCGACATCGCCAGTACCGCGGCGTCTTCGGCTTCGGTGGTCACGCCAGCGCGGATCAGGCGCTCGCGGACGGTCCGGACTTGCTCGTGGCGTTCGGCGCCGGCTTCAGCGAGCTGGCCAGCAACGGCTGGTCCAAGAACTTGCTGAACCAACGCATGATCCACGTGGATGAGTCGGAGGAGAATCTGATCCGCTCGCCGCTGTCGAAGCTGCACGTGCGCGGGCGCATGCGCGCGATTTGTGAGCGGCTGATCGCGAGCTGGCCGCCGCGCAGCTACGTGAACCGACGTGCCACGGCCGCCGAGCAGGAGGAGTCGCTGGTGACGCTGCAGGCGCCGGAGCGCTACTACTCCGACGCCACGCCGATCAAGCCCCAGCGCTTGATGAAGGAGCTCTCTACGCGCTTCCCTCCGACCACGCGCTTCCTGGCCGATACCGGCAACAGCATGATCTGGGCAGCGCACTACCTGGCGCCGTCCAATCGACGCGGGGAAGGGCTGCCCCAGTCTCGCCGCGGAGCTACGGAGCGGCGCTCCAGCAACTCCAGCTGGCTGCGCATGACGCTCGAGTTCGCACCGATGGGCTGGGCCATCGGCGCCGCCGTCGGCATCGCGCGCGGCAATCCGCGCGGTCCCGTCGTGTGCATCACGGGCGACGGCTCGTACCTGATGAGCGGCCAGGAGATTACGACCGCGGTGGAGGAAGAGCTGCCCGTGATCTTCGTCATCCTCAACGATCACGCCTACGGCATGGTCATGCACGGCCAGCGCCTGGCCGGCGCCGAGCCGATCGCCTATGAGCTCACGCCGGTGGATTTCCGCAAGATGGCGGAGTCCATGGGCGTGCCAGGCTACGTGATCGAGTCGCCTGCCGACTTCGAGCACATCGATTTCGAAGCGCTGATTGCGCGCCGAGGCCCCACGCTGCTGGACGTGCGCATCGACCGCAACGAAGTGCCGCCGATGATCTTGCGCTTGAAGACGCTCGGCAGCTTGTCTGCCTGAGCGCCGGAGCCACGAGCCGCCATGGAAAAGACAGCGCACCTGCAGAGCCGCATCTGGCTGGAAGAGCCGGAGCCGAACAACCCCTTCGCCTGCCGCGCCGCGTACTGTCACGGCTACGACGTGTACGGCGAGATGCTCGGCAAAGCCGGCTGGGCGGACATGGTGTATTTGCTGTTCAAGGGTGAGGCCCCGTCGCGCGCGCAGGTCGCGGTGCTGGAGCTGCTCGCGGTGGCGCTCGCCAATCCAGGCCCACGCGATCCTTCGGTGCACGCCGCGATGTGCGCTGGCGTCGGCGGCTCGCCTGCCGCCTCTGCGTTGATGGCGGCCCTCGCAGTGGGCGCGGGGGGAGCAGGCGGTGGGCGCGAGCTGTTTCGCGCCATGCAAGCCTGGGAACGCTGCGGCACCGAGCTTTCGCGTTGGCGCGATGAGTTGATCGCACCCGCCTCCGGCAGCGAGCCGATCGAGATCTGGCCTGCCGCGGAGCACGCTGCCGGCTTCGACCCGTGGGGCGAGACGACCGCCACACCGGTGAGGCAGCTGCTGGCAGCGCTGGCAGCGCTCGCGCCCGACTCGCGTTGCGGCTGGCTGGCGGAGGCGCGCGCTGCGCTGGAGCACGTGGCTGGCCGACCGCTGTCGATGCTGGGTGTGGTCGCCGCCGCCTTCACCGATCTGGGCCTGAGCCCGGAGCAGGGGGAGATGCTGCTGTTGCTCCTGCGCTTGCCGGGCGCAGCCGCTCACGCTCTCGAGCAGGGGGGCTGGGGTCACAAGCAGTTCCCCTTCTACGCGCTGGAGCTGGAGAGCTCCGGCACGGGAGCCGTGACATGAGCGACGAGCGAGCCGCGCACGAGCTACTGCAAGAGAACGTGGGGCGTGTCAGGTCCCGCATGGGCGGCTGCTTCGTCGGCAGCCACGCGGTTTTTCGCGGCAAGAACCTGCATCAGGACCTGGCCGGCGCGGGCTGGATGGATCTGTACCTGTTCGGCATCACGGGCCGCCGCTTCTCCGAGCCGGCGCTGCGCCTGCTGGAGACGATCTGGGTTTATACGAGCTACCCGGACGCGCGCATCTGGAACAACCGCGTCGCGGCGCTGGCCGGCACGTCGCGCAGCAGCGGAAACTTGGCAGCATCGGCGGCGCTGGCGGTGTCCGAGGCGTCCATCTATGGGCGGGGCATCGACATCCGCGCCAGCGACTTTCTGATCCGCACGCGCGCGCACCTCGCGGCCGGCGGCGAGCTGGGCCCGTGGGTGAGGCAGGAGCTCTCGACGCGGCGCAGCCTCGCCGGTTACGGTCGCCCCATCTCGAATCGTCGGGACGAGCGGCTCGATCCGATCTTGAAGGTGGCGCGCTCGCTGGGCTTGGCCGACGGCCCCCACGTGCAGCTCGCTCACGACATCGAACGTTTCCTGCTCGACAGCCGCTTGCGCATGACCATGAACTACGGCGCCATGGCTGCGGCGCTCACGGCGGACCTGGGCTTGTCGCCGCGCGAGCACTACTCCTACGTGTATGGGGCTTTCCTCGCGGGCATGCAGCCTTGCTATGGGGAGGCGGCCGAGCGACCCGCTGGCTCGTTCCTGCCGCTGCCGTGCGAGGGCGTTGCCTACACCGGCACACCCAAGCGCAGCTGGGGCGGGCGCTGAGCCTGGCGCGGGAGCGCGCCTTTCTCGCTGGAAGCGCTGACCCGTCGCGTTTCTAACCCTGCTGGTGTTAGCTTTGGCACGGCATGCCGCAGTTCACTGGGAGCCGCTTGTTGGCCTTTGCGCGCGAGCTCCAGCGCGCCAATACCTTCAAGGAGCTGCTCGAGCTCACGCGACAAGAAGCGATGGCGGCGGCGGACTACCCGCACGTCTGGCTCTTCATCGGTGACGACGAGGACCCCCAAGAGGCGCGCCTGATCGACTACGCCGGCAGCCAACGTGACAAGGCGTGGGACCTCGCGCCAGTGATGAAGATCGACGGGGATCCACTGCTCGAGCAGCTCCGCGAGAGCGACGAGCCGGTGGTGGTGGTGGACGCGCGCACGGACCCACGCACGAACAAAGAGCTGGTCGCCGCGCTCGGCAACCGCACCATCATCAACATTCCCCTGCGCTTGCTCGACAAGCCGTTCGGAGCGTTCGGGCTCGGCACCTTCGGCGATGAGGGCTGCCGCCCGCCGACGCAAGAGCAGCTGGACTACCTCGTCGGCATGGGCAGCCAGCTGACCGTAGCCGCGAGCCGCATTCGCTTCCTGGAGTCCAGCCGCCGCGCCGCGCAGGAGCGCATCGAGCTCGAGCGCCGCGTGCTGGAGCACCAAAAGCTGGAAAGCCTTGGGCTGCTCGCCGGCGGCATTGCGCATGATTTCAATAACTTGCTGACCGTAATCCTGGCCGGCACGGCGCTCGCGCGGCTGGCGGTCGGCAGCAGTGAGAAGGCCGTCACGGAGCTGGACGCGGTCGTCGGCGCGGCCGAGCGCGCTCGCGATCTGACACGTCAGCTGCTCGCCATGAGCCGCTCGCAAACGCTCGAGCTCCGTCCGATTGATTTGAACGATCGACTCAAGCAGCTGCTGGCGCTGTTGCAACGCGTGCTCTCGGAGACGATCACGCTCGAGCTGATCGAAGGCGTGCGCTTGCCGCTGGTGGAGGGCGACGCCTCGCAGCTGGATCAAGTGTTCATGAACCTGTGCATCAACGCACGGGAAGCGATGCCGAACGGCGGCAAGATCACGATCGAGACCGAGCAGGTGCTGCTCGACGCGGACTTCGTGGCAGCCCACCCTTGGGCGACCTCGGGTCGCTACGTGATGGTGACGGTCACGGATACGGGGACCGGCATGCCGCGCGAGGTGGTCGATCGCGTGTTCGAGCCGTTCTTCACCACCAAGAAGGAGCGCGGCGGCACCGGTCTCGGCTTGGCTGTGGCCTACGGCGTCGTGCGCCAGCACCGCGGCCTGCTGCATTGCTACAGCGAGCCCGGCGTCGGTACGGTCTTCAAGATCTACCTGCCGAGCTACGTGCGGCCCGTCGCTGACATCAGCAACAAGATCGAAGGCGCGGCCCCGCGCGGCTACGAGAAGATCTTGCTCGGCGAAGATGACCCTGCGGTGCGTGGGGTCACGCTGCGCATCTTGGAGTCAGCCGGCTACTCGGTGACGGCGGTCGAGAACGGGATGGAGGCCTGCCAAGCGGCCGCGCGCTCTCCCTACGACTTGGTCCTGCTCGACGTGATCATGCCGGAGATGAGCTGCCGCGACGCCTTGAAGGGCATCAAGGCGGAGCTGCCCAACGCTCGCTACATCCTCGCTAGCGGCTACACCGCCGAGCTCAAGGTCGACGATCTGCTGCAGGACGGCACCATCTTGCTCGAGAAGCCCTACGACCCCGGCCAGCTGCTCCGCGTCATCCGGCGCGTGCTGGACGAGCAGCGGGCCTAGCTCGGCGGCCTTCCGCACGTCCCCAGCCGAGACGCCGGGCGCCGGGCGGTAGCGCCGAGCGTCCGATCCCGAGCGTTCGGCGCGATTTGTTGATGCGATTGGGCGGAGGTTGCCACTCACTACTAGCCGGGATCGGGTCCAGCGCCGGCCAGTGAGAGAATAATGCAGTCACAGCGCAGCTCAGTATTTTTCGCTCTTTTCCCCGTTCTCGTCGCGGCCGGGGTGGTCGCCTGCTCGGATGCTGAGCCGACCCCCGATCCCGTGTCGCCGACGGCTGGGACGGGTGGCGCAGCTGTCGCCGGATCCCCAACGGGCGGGTCCAGCGCCCAGGCTGGCAGCGGCGGCGTCCCGAACACGAACGGCGGCGCGTCGGCCGGCACCAGCTCGGGCGGAGCTAACGCGGGCAGCGGT
>JAEYOT010000771.1 GCA_023411445.1 Pseudomonadota bacterium | reverse complement strand
CGTCAGCCCCACGATGACTTTGTCTCGGTTCTCCAGCGCCTTCTCGAGCTCCGCGACCCGCGCTTGCAGCGCTACGGCGCTCGCTCCGTCGCTAGGCACTGGCGGCCTCGCCCCAGTGGGGCATCGTGAAATTGGCGCTAGGCCTGCCGAACAAGTAGCCCTGCTGAGTATCGGAGCCCAAGCGATCCAGCGTGTCGCGCTCCTGGATGGTCTCCACGCCCTCGCAGATCACGGTCACGCCGAGCTCCTTGGAGCACACGTCCAGCATCGAGCGCACGATGCTCTGCTTCTGCGAAGAGGCGTCGATGTCCCGCACCAGCGACATGTCCAGCTTGGCGATGTCCGGCTCCAGCTGGGAAAAGCTGGATAGGCCCGCGTAGCCGGCGCCGAGGTCGTCGATGGCCAGCTTGTAGCCGAGGTTGCGCAACGCCTGGGCTCGCTCCTTCACGTCGTGCACGCGCTCCAGCGAGCTGCGCTCCGTCACCTCCAGCACCACGCGAGACGCGCAGCTACAGAGCGCGGATCCCTTCGAGTACAGCGCGTCGTCGTTCAGGTCCGCCGCGTGCAAATTCATGAAAATCAGGGTCTCCACCGGCGCCGCCGTGACGGCGTCCACCACGTGGCGGCGAATGCGCTGCCCCAGCTCGCCGACGCGGCCTAGGCGCTCAGCGGCGCCGAGCAACAGCCCGGGGTTGTTCATGGCCGGGTGGTGCGAGCGCACCAGCGCCTCATAGCCCACGATCTCGCGCTTGCGAAAATTGACGATCGGCTGGAACGCCATCCACAGCTGCTCCAAAGCCTGCTCGAAGGTCGCGTCCAAGCTGGCGCGATCGCCGAAGTGCCAGCGCTCACTCTCGTACAGCTCCAGCGCACGGCGCTTCAGCAGCGCCAGGCGGTGCATCGCCACTGCGCTCCGCACGGAGGACACCAGCTCGCTCGCGGCCGCCGGCTTGGTCAGGTAACGAAACCCGCCGTACTCGATGACGCGGAGCGCGCTCTCCAAGCTGGGGTAACCGGTGACGACGATCACCGGCACGTCCAGGTCCACCTTGCGCACGCCCTTCATGAAGCCAAGGCCGTCCAGCCCGGGCATGTGCAGGTCCGTCAAGATGGCGCCCACGCGCAGGCCGCGCTCCAGCATGCCCAGCGCCTCCGAGCCGCTCGCCGCCGCCTCGACGGCGAAGCCAGCGCGGGTCAGCACGCGTGCGTGCATCTTCCTCACGTAGAAATCGTCGTCGATCAGAAGAACGAGGTCCCTGACGTCTTCCTGCATACGTGCCCCTGGCAAGCCCCACTACGGAGCAGGACGGCCAATGCTTAAGCATGCCCGACGTACGTAATGTGAGTCTAGGCGCGGACCCCTGGCCGAAGGGTGGCGGCGAAGGGCGCTACGCCGCTGTGCGGGCAGGTAGGCGAGCCGTAGCCCGCGCTGTGGGTGCGCAGACACGCGCCGGCTGTGGGGTGGACACGGCTCACCGCGCTCCAGCCACCACGAATCGCCGATAAACGCGGCAAAACGGGCCCGGTGCACGCTGGCCCGGCGGTTGCTGAAGGAGGGCAGGAGGCTCGAAGATGACTCGGAAGTTTCAGACGCTGGTGATGGGCTCGGCAGTGCTGCTCGCGTTCGGCTTAGGTTGTAGCTCCCCGCACGAAGGCAGCGCGACGGAGTCGAAAAATAATGCGGCGCAAGCCGCGGCCGCTGCGCCAGCCGCCGTGAAGGCAGCCACCGCCGCGGAGACCCAAACCGCAAGCCTGGCTGCAGGGGGGCAAGAAGTCCCGCAGCTCGCAGCGCCGACTACCACCAGCCCGAGCCGCGCCAGCTCCGCTTCTAGTACTTCTTCGAAAGAGAGCGGCCAGGCCGCATCGGCGCGCGCATCAGCGCTGAAGGTGAAGCGCTTCGTCGTCACGACCGGCGTCAAAGATCGCGAGCCGCTCACGACCGAAGGCGTGCTCACGGCGGACGGCAGCCCGATCTTCGCCTTCGCGGAGCTGGCCAACGAGGGCGGCAGCAGCGAAAACGTGCGCATCACGTTCGAACGCCAGGGCGAAAGCGAGCGCGTCGGCAACGTCACCTTGCCGGTGCCAGGCCAGGTGTCGCGCCATCGCACCTGGGCCACGACGCGCTTCATCCGCTCCGCCGGTGCGTGGGACGCCGTGCTCTGGAGCGAATCCGGCCAAGAGCTCAGTCGCACCAGCTTCGAAGTCACGGCCTCCTGAGCGCAAGCGCCGGAAGCCGCTCAGCTCAGCTCAGCTCAGCGGTTTTCGTCGAAGCAGAAGGTGTCGGTGGACTCCGTGCCGTTCGCCATCGCGATCACGCGCACGTAAAAGTCATCCTCACACGTATCGTTCTCGAGCACGATCTCGTGCGCGTCCACGCACTGGATGCGCGCCTGGTTGCCAGCGTTCTCCGTGACGTCCCCGTCGCCCTCGTCGGCAGTGCCATTGCTGGCGAAGGAGACGTAGGTCTTCACGAAGAAGGGCGCGAAGCCGAGATCGTGCACGAAGCGCACCCGAGTATTGGGCGGGAAGTGCGGCAGATCCGCGCCCCACGGCGAGGACTCGTACGTGAGCGTGGCCGCGTCCGTCTTGCCTTGGTCGATGGTCACGTCGTCGCCACCATCGGAGCAGTTGTCCAAGTGACTGCAGCCGCTGAGCAGGATGGCGCAGGCGAGAGAGCTGAGGCTAGTCGTCCAGGTTTTTGTTCGCACGGCTTTGCTTCTTCTGTGAGTTCTTGCGCTTGTTTTGCACGCGGGCGCGCTTGGAGGCCAGCGAAGGACGCGTCGCGCGGCGCCGCTTCGGCACCACCAGCGCCTGTTGGATCAGCTCCGCCAGGCGCTCCCGCGCATCGTTCAGGTTCTGAGGCTGATTGCGCGTCACCTGGCTCACGATCAGGATGCGCCCCTCCGCGTCGATGCGGTTCTTCGCCAGCGCGCGGAGCCGCGCCTTGGCGGCGGCGCTCAGCGCCTCCGAGCCCTCGAAATCGAAGCGGAGCTCCACCTTGCTGGCGACCTTGTTCACGTTCTGCCCGCCAGGCCCCGAAGCCCGCACCGCTCCCCACTCGAGCTCGCGCTCCGGGATGATCACGTTGGGCTGCACCACCAAGTCCGCCAAGGCGGCGCGACCTTATCACGCCCTACTTCACGTCGAAGCCATACAAGAAGGCTTCGGTCGCTTGCTTGGAGCTGCCGCCGCGGACGCTCGCGATGTACAACGCGTTGTCAGTCGCCCAGAACAAGCCATCCTCTTCGGAGCCATCCGGGCATTTCATGGTGTAGCTGATCGAGGTTCGACCGGGCTTGTCCACCATGCCCTGCATCTTCATCTTGTCCGTGCAGCGCCCGAACAGGCTCATCGCCGTCTTCAGGAACACCTTTTCGTTTAGCTTGCCGGGCGGGCGCGGCAACTTGCGGATCGCATACACGGCGCCATCCGTGTGCTGCGCGGTGGCGATCACGTCACCAGTGCCGCTCGCGACGCCAGCCGGCATCGGCGCCGTGATGCCCTCGGACGCCACCGCGTGCAGCTGGAACCCAGCCGGCAGCGCTGCCGGCCCCTGCTCCACCTCCGCCGGCTGCTGCCCCGAAGCGCACGCCGACAATTGCCGAAACACCTTCGCGCAACTCTCCGGCGCCACGTTCGCGCAGACCAGATCCGCCGCATCCTTCGCGCAAGACAGCGCGCTCCGCACCTCGCCCTCACAACCGCTCGGCGGCGGATCGTACTTTCCGCAATTCACCTTGCAGCTATCGAACGCGCTCTCCGGGCACTTCTCCTTCACCTGATCACACATCCCCAAACACAGCTCCCGCACGCTCGGCCCCGGCGCCGTCCCCGAC
>JAEYOT010000690.1 GCA_023411445.1 Pseudomonadota bacterium | reverse complement strand
TCCGGCATGACCTCTTCTAGCGAGAGACCCGGTTGCTCGGCAGACTTTGCCAGCGGCTGCGGCGTGCGGACACCCGCCACCACGTCCTCGCCCTGCGCGTTCGCCAGCCATTCGCCGTAGAAGCGACGCGCACCGGTGCTCGGGTCGCGCGTGAACGCGACGCCCGTCGCGCTGTTCTCGCCCAGGTTGCCGAACACCATGGCTTGCACGTTGACGGCCGTGCCCCACTCTTCCGGGATGCCGTGCATCGAGCGATAAAGCTTGGCCCGCGGATTGTGCCAGCTCTCGAACACGGCCTGGATCGCCTGCTGTAGCTGCTGATACGGGTCCGCGGGGAAGGGGCGCCCGGAGTGAGTGGCGATGATCGCCTTGTAGTCCTCCACCACCTGGCGCAGCTCGTCGGCGTCCAACACTGGATCGGGGACTTGGCGGGCGAGCGTTTCGACGTCGTCGGACACCGTGAGGCCGCGAGCGCGCGCGACTCGGCGGCGCGCTTCGTGAAGTGGCGCGTCGAACAGCTCTCGCTCGACGCCGAGCACGACATCGCCGAACATGCTCAGCAGGCGGCGATAGGCGTCGAACGCGAAGCGCTCCGACTTGCTGCTCTTGGCGAGCGCCAACACGGTCTGATCGTTGAGGCCGAGATTCAGGATCGTATCCATCATGCCGGGCATCGAGCTCGGCGCGCCCGAGCGAACGCTGACGAGCAGCGGGTTGTCCATGCTGCCGAAGCGCTTGCTCGTGCCTTGCTCCAGCCAGCGCATGTTCTCGCGCACCGCATCCAGCAAGCCTTCGGGCATCGCGCCGAGCCGCAAGTAGTCGACGCAGGCCTCGGTCGTGATGGTGAAGCCGGGCGGTACCGGGATGCCCATGCTCGCCATCTCGGCGAGGTTGGCGCCCTTGCCGCCCAGAAGTTGCTTCCATTCAGCGCGCCCTTCGGCTCCGCCGAGCCCAAAACGGTAGGTGAGCTTTCGCACGAGGTGTTCGTACGCAAGGGTCGTACCGTGAGCTCGAGCCACGGTCTTCGGGCCGTTGACGCGGGCCAGCCGCAGCTCGTGCGCGAGCGCGCACTGTTTGCGCGTCGCTCCAAGGGCACGGAGCGCCGCAGCCGCGAGCTGGCGGTGGCACGCGTGGTGCACTGCCATGTTGCCTCGCTTCGGCGGAGCTCTCTGAGATGTCTCAAACAATCCCTCAGCCGCACGAGCTTACCGTCGCCGAGCAACTGCCAGCCGCGTTGGAAGGGGCCCTGGTCGTGGCCGGCCGCCAAGGGGAACGTCTTTGGGCGCTCAACGCTCGCGTCGATAGCTCCGCGGCGCTGACTCCGGTTACCACCGCTGACTGGGAAGGGCGCGACATCTTTCGTCAGAGCGCCGGCCTAGTGCTACTGGAAGCCGCTCGCAGGATCGGTGTGAGCCTACAGCTCGGACCCTCGATCACTTCAGGGCGCTTCGTGCTGACGGGTCAGGCCGATAGCACCGGCATCGCGCAGCGCCTGAACGCGAGCTTCTCCGAGTTGCGAGCGGCGGCCACTGCTCTCGTCGAGGAGCTCTACCCGCTGGACGCGGCGCTAGCGCTGTTTCGCGCCCAAGACGACGCCAGCGCATGCCTGCTGCTCGAGGATTCGCTCGAGCCGGTCGTCACCCTGCACCGCTGCGGGGAGACACGGGTCCGCCTCGCCGGCCCGCTGCTGCCTCATGCCGGCCTGCTGCAAGACGTGAAGGTGCTCGAGCACCCGCTGGGTCTCCTGCTCGACTTTGGCGCCAGCATCCGGACCACGCTGCCGAAGCGACCGACCTCCACGATCGCGCTCGAGCTACGGTCCCCGCGCTACGGCGCGCCGATGACGCGCAGCGAGGCCGAATGGCTGAGACTGCTCGGCGTGGACAGCGTGGGCACTTTCAACCGCGCTTGCGTCGAGGGCAAAGTCGCAGACTTGATCCGGGTCAGCGAAGGATTTCACGAGAAGCGCATCGCCGAGATCGCCGACAGCGTCGCTCGCGCCGGCTTGCGCTTGGTGGCGGTGGCGGGCCCATCGTCTTCGGGCAAGACGACCTTCATCAAGCGCCTGCTCGTGCAGCTACGTGTCAACGGGCTCGACCCGCTCGAGCTGTCGCTCGATGACTACTACCTCGATCGCGCTCGCCAGGTGCCCGACGCGCGCGGTGAGGTCGACCTCGAAGCGCTGGAGGCGCTCGATCTCGAGCTATTTCGCAGCGATCTGGCGGTGCTCTTGAGCGGCCAGAGCGTGCGCCCGCCGCGCTACGACTTTCAGCAGGGCCTGAGCCGACCGAGAGCCGGCGCCGAGCTCCGCCTCGGCGAACGCAGCGTGCTGCTCGTGGAAGGCATCCACGCTCTGAATCCCGGACTCTACGGCTTGAACCGCAGCCGCAGCTTCAACGTCTTCATCCATCCAGCCACGTCGCTCGCTTTCGACCGGCTCTCGTGCCTCGAGCCCGCCGACGTGCGGCTGCTGCGCCGCATCGTGCGCGATCGCCACCAGCGTGGCTTTGCCGCGGCCGAGACGCTGGCGCGCTGGCCTAGCGTGCGGCGCGCCGAACGGCTGCACATCTTTCCCTTTCATGAAGAAGCCGACGCGGTGTTCGACAGCTCGCTCGTCTACGAGGTCAGCGTGCTGCGCGTCTATGCCGAGCGCTACCTGCGCGAGGTGCCGCGCAGCGCCAAGGTAGCATCCAGCGCTCGGAGGCTACGGCGCCTCCTGCAGCAGTTCGTACCGATCTATCCCGATCACGTGCCACCGACCTCCATCCTGCGCGAGTTCATCGGTGGCAGCGGCTTCAGCTACTAGGTGGAGTTGCCGGCGCGGCCCAACGGCGGGCCCGACGCAATGTCCCTTGTGGGCAGTATTGGCACTGGGAGGCGCCCTTTGAGGTCGCCCACTCTGCAGCTCGCACACGCGTAACGACCGCGCCGCGCTCAGGAGGGGTCGCTGACGCAGATCGCGCGGCCCGTCGCCGGGGAGCGCGCACAGCTGAATCCGCAGGTTCCGCATGGATTCCGTGCGATAGCGCCATCGACGCACCTCACGGCCGCGCCGTCCTCGCAGTCTCCCAGCTCGTCGAAGCCGCGGCAGCTGTCCTGCTTGGCCGGAAGGCAGCGATAGCCTCCAGCCTCCTCACTCCAACCACACGGCACTGACGCTTCACACACCTCCGCCTGGATGGATTCGTCCTCGACCCAGACGGCCAGGTCGTCGAAGCAGCGGCCCTTATTACCGAACGCTGCGTGGCTGACAGCCGAGGCCTCCGTCACCTCCACACCGGCGCTCGACGCAATCCATTCGGCCGCCACATCCACCCGCGTGAAGCTGTCCTCGCCGAAACAGCTCGGTGCCCCCGAGCTCAGGATGCCCACGGTGCGCGCCGTGCCGTCATCCGCGCGCACGACGATAGGACCGCCCGAGTCGCCGAAGCAGGCTCCACCGAGGCCCCCGGCGCTCACGAGCAGCTCGTGCTCCTTTACATGCACTAGCTCGGCCACCAGAAAGCCCCTGCGGCCGAGCACGCCATCGGTATCTCGACCGAAGCCCGCAACCTGCACCAAACCGCCTTCGTGCAGCGACGCGGGCACGTCCAGCGCGAGGGGCAAGGGAGCCACTAGCGACGGAGCGCTCGGTGGCTCGTCCATGGAGAGCAGCAGTAAGTCGAGGTGCTCGTGCGCGGCGATGATGCTCGCTTCCGATACCAGCGCCGAGCTCCCGTCTGCGGGCTCCACGTGGACGTTGATCGTGACGGGATCGAGAGCGTGCGCACAGTGCCGGGCCGTGAGGACGAGGCCCTCGGCAATGAGTACCCCCGTACAGCTCTCCTCGATGTCGCCCTGCTCGAGCTCGAACATCACGCGGACGATCGCCGCTTCTTCTCGCGCTTCCAGCCCGAGGTAGTCGGCGTGCTCGGCGGCGTTGGTTAGCCCTTGCTGCGCCGTCGCGACGCGACAAGTCACGCCGGGCTCGCCGCACGATGCGGAGAGCAGCGTCAAGGCGGCGAGCGCCCGCATGGCCTTACTCCAAGATGAGCCCGACGGGGGGCACGTACCAAGCCGCTGGCATGCCGTAGAACTGGCGCACCGTCCAACCGTCGCCCTCGCTCAGCGCCGACATGATCGGATCCGTCAGGGAACAGGGCGGCTCCCACGCGGGCGCATAGCCCATCACGGACGGACTATCGACCGTCGCGGTGACATCCCGAACGCTACTTGCAAGGCAACCCCCGCCGCTGTGAAAAAACTCGTGGTGAAGTCCCAAGGTGTGACCCAGCTCGTGCATCATGATGTACGTCCAGCTGCTGCCGGGCGGGAGCGTCACGTTCGGGCCGACACCCACCGTGTTGCCGTCGAGACCTGCGCACGTCCACGAGGCGTGGCTGCTTGGACCAAAGGCGCACGCTCCGTTGAGGCTGTTGTCACGTGACACCTTGATGTAGGTGCTGCTCGGGATCGGGTCCGTTCTGCCGCAGTGCAGGTTGTTACTTGGATCGTACTGGAACCGAACGTTCGCGACTCGTGCCCAAGCAGTAGTAGCCGCCTCCATGGCGGCGATGATCGTCGCCGAGTCCGCACCGACGGGCGCCGCGTCGAACCCCGTGGCCGGGTCGGTGTCCACGCAGTAGCGCAGGTTGAGCTGGTCGCCGTTCGGCCACACGTCGTCCGCGCCGTTATGGAGATGCAGCACGCCCTTCTCAGCGGCCGCCGTGAGCTTGCGGTGATAGTCAAATAGCTCTTCTTCCGTGCGAATCGGGATGTCCCCCTCGACGACGTAGTAGAGCTCACCATCGGCGCTGAGCCGCCGCGACATGCGCTCGAAGGCGTCGTACGAAGGCGGGCTCGCTCTTCGCTCGAGCTCAGTCACCTCAACGGTGGCGTCCACGTCGCCACTGCACCCGACGACGAGCACGGCACCTGTGGCGCAGGACCAAGCAGCGAAGCGGCGCTGTAAGTAGTGGGTTATCGATGCGATCATGCTCGTTCTCCAAAAGGTGAAAAGGCGGCCGCAAGCTACTGAGCTCACCCCTAGTCGATGACGAAATGTGACGAGGCGATGAGCTGTGACGAAAGACCATAGAGGGAGATGGCACCGCCGTAGTCGAGCACGGTCTGCCGGTAGCCACCCGTCGTGCTCGGTCGACATTGCGGATAGTGCATCACCGAGTCCACGTCGTAGCTGTTGACCAGCCTGACGCTACTGTCCGGCATCTCAGGCGAGCAGCTACTATCGTAGAGCCAGATGTGCTCGTGCCTGAAGCCCAGCGTGTGGCCCAGCTCGTGGCGCATGATGCCCTGGAGATCGCGCCCTCCGTCCGTCGTGGTGAAGGCCGCCTCAGATATACGGAGAGATCGGTCCGCGCGCGCGCTCGAAGGCCAAAAAGCGATGGCAAAGAACTGACTGACAAAGGGAATCACGTGGAACACCACGCTGTTGTTGGAGGCGTTGCAGGCTCCGTCGTGTGCCGGCAGGTACTCGTACCTGACCCCAACGAGATCGCTCCATGACTTCGTCGCGACGTCGAGCGCGGCGACGAGCGCTGGTTTCCTGGCAGCAAAATCGTCGCTCACGCAGTACGTCAGCGCCTGGCTAGCCGGGAATCCCCACAGGTCATCGCCCGAGAAGATCTGATTGACCGTGAGGGCGCCTTCACCCGCATACGAGTCGTAGTACTCGCGCAGCTTGTCCTCGCTGCTCAAGAAGATGTCCCCATCGACAACGTAACCGTCGTCGACCCTCTGCGCGGACGCGCGAAATTCCTCGAAGCTCATCGGTGCAGATTGCCCCGCACCGAGAACACTCACGTTCTCACCTTCGGAGCAGCCCGTGCACAACCATACGCCGAGCACTGCTAGAGCTCGTTTGATCGTCACACAGCTAGGCATCGTCATTCGGGTCTCATCAACTC
>JAEYOT010000643.1 GCA_023411445.1 Pseudomonadota bacterium | reverse complement strand
GTGGTCGTCTCGCAGCAGTCGGGCGTCACCACTCGTCCGGATGCTCCGGCGCTGGCCGCCGACGGCTCCAAGGTGCGTCGCAGCGACGGGCAGGTGATCGAGCGCGTCGCGTTCGCCAAGCTGATCGAAATGATCGCGACCGGTGAGCTGAGCGGCGAGGATGAGGTCGCCTTGATGGGGCAACCTTTCAAGCCCATCCGTGACATCAACGAGCTGGCGCGCCACCTGCTGCCGTCCACCACCGCCACCACCAGCCGCATCTTCGAGCCTGGCGTGCCGGACTACCAAGCGCTGCTGCGCGACACTTCCATGCTCGAAGTGCTCGCTCACATGCGTCAAAAGGGGGAGACGGGCGCGCTGTTCGTGGAGCGCACCAGGACCCTGGGCACCTCCGTGCGCAAGGAGCTCTACTTCAGCGGCGGCCGTCTGCTACACGTAGCCTCTTCGGAGCGCGAAGAGCTGCTCGGTGAGTACCTGGTGCGGCGCGGGCGCCTCACGCGTGAGCAGCTGGACGCTGCGCTCGGCTCGCTGCAGCGCTTCGGCGGCAGGCTGGGCGACACCTTGATCGGCCTGGGCTTGGTCAACGCGGTGGACGTGTTCCGCGCCATCCGCGATCAGGGGCGCGATCGCGTCGCCGCACTGTCGACCTGGGACGATGGTCTCGTCACGTTCTACCGCGGCACGGCGCCGACGCGGGTGGAGTTCCCGCTCGATCTGGATCTGGCCAGCCCCATGATGGCCGGCGCTATCCTCCGCTCCAAGGGGGAGCCGCGCACGCTGCTGCCTCCTGCGGACAGGTTGGTCGTGCCAGGCCCCCGCTACGACGCTGGCAAGCTCGCTCGCGAGCGCGGCGCGGCTCCGGCCTCCTTGCAGTACGTGATGACGTTCCTGGCCGAGCGCCTCACCGTGCAGGCCGCGCTCGAGCGCCTGATGGACTATCGCCCCGGCCGTGAAGCACGCGCCGTGAGCCCCAAGGAAGCCGCCGCCGCGCTGTTCGTAGCGGAGCTCCTGGGCTGGGCGACCTGGGGCAGCTGACACAACTTGGCACACGGGCGCGACGCGCCGATCGTGCGTCACTCGCCGAATAAGCCCCCCGCGCCGCCATCGTCACCATCACCTCCGGCGCCGTCACCGCCCGAGGTCTCGCCGCCGTCGGCATCACCCCCAGAGGCGTCACCCCCAGCGGCGTCACCTCCGGCTCCGCCGGCGTCGTGGCCTCCTGCGGGCGCGCTTCCGCCGAGGCCGCTCCCGCCCGTTCCCCCAACCCCGCCGCTGCCGCCCGCTGCAGCCGCACCGCCCGCTCCAGCTGCTCCGCCTCCGCCGGCGGCGCCTGGATGGCCGCTTGCTCCGCCTGCGCTCGAGCCCGCTGAGCTGTTCGAGCCGCCGCTGCCGCCGAGATTCGCGCTGGCGCCGACCCCGACGTTGCTAGAGCCACCCAGACTACCGGAGGCCTTCGAGCCACCATCGCTCGCGGAATCACCGCCGCAGCGCGACGGCAGGTCTGGCTGCGGGTTGAGGCAGGTGTCGGTGCAGCCGAAATTTGCGCTGGTGACACCCGCGACGAAGGCGAGCAGCGGCAAACAGGCCTTCGTCAGGAGTCGGCGCGACGACATGAGCGAAGTCGCTCATGAAAGAACCGTGCCCGCACGTGGCTCAAGCCGCTGGGCTGCGATCAATCCAGTTCTTGTGCACGTCCGGGATGTCTTCGAGCAGCTGCTTGGTAGCGGCGTTTTGCGGTCGCTGCGTCACGTCGTCGGGCGAGCCCTGCTCGACGATCTTGCCTTCGTGCATGATGAAGATGGAGTCCGAAACGTAGTAGGCCAGACCGATGTCGTGCGTGATGAACACGATCGTCATGTCTAGCTGCTGCTTCAGCTTCATCAGGTAGTCGAGGATGTTGGCGCGGCTGCAGGCGTCGACCATGCTGGTCGGCTCGTCCGCTACCAGCACGCGCGGGCGCAAGATGAAGATGCGAGCCAGCAGCATGCGCTGCATCTGACCGCCCGAGAGCTCGAACGGATACTTCCCGTCCAGCTCGCGCGGCTTGATGTTCACGTTGAGCAGCGCTTGGTCGACGCGCTCCTCCATCTCCTGCTCGCTCGGCTTCTGCTCGAACAGGTTGAAGGAGCTCTTCAGCTGCGACCGGATCGTGAAAAACTGGTTGAAGCAGGAGAACGGGTCTTGAAACACCGCCTGCACCTGCCGCCAGTGCTGGCGAGGATCGGGCGCGGCGTCGATCGGCTTACCTTCGTACAAGAGCGTGCCAGAAGTGGGTTGCTCCAGGCGCAGCAGCATCTTGGCCAGCACCGTCTTGCCGCAGCCGGACTCGCCGACGATCGAGACGATCTCCTTGTCGCGAATCTTGAAGGAGACATCGTTGACCGCCAGCTTCACCTTCTTGCCGTGGCCGTAGGCGCGCGACAGGTGAGAAGCCTCGAACTTGATCGCATCACTCGGCATACATGCACCTCACTTCACGGTCCTTCACGATGCGGATGACCTGCTGCTTGTCCTTGCAGTCCGGTCGCACCTCCGGGCAGCGCTCGGCAAAGCGGCAGCCCTTGATCGCGTGGGCGAGGTTGGGCGGGGCGCCCTCGATCGCCACCGGCTTCTTGCTCTTCTGGCCCGGCTCGGCGCTGAGCATCGAGCCCATCAGGGCCTTGGTGTAGGGCATGCGTGAGTCGAAGATCACCTGCTCGGTGGTGCCCAGCTCCACGAACTCGCCGGCGTACATCACCGCGATGCGGCTGGAGACGTGGCGCAAGAGCGGGAGCTCGTGCGTGATGAACAGCATGCTGCCGATAATCTGTTGATCCATCAGATCGAACAGCAGCCGAATCACCGCCTTCTGCGTGGTCACGTCCAGCGCGGAAGTGGGCTCGTCGGCGATCACGACGCGCGGGTTGAGCAGCGTGCTGATGCCGATCACCACACGCTGCTTCATGCCTGCCGGTAGCTGGATCGGGTAGGAGTCCAGCACCAGCTTCGCGTCCAGACCGATCTTCTCGAAGCGCTCGCGCAGACGCTCGTGGATCTCGCGCTTGTCGGCGGTCTCGTCGTGGCTCAGGATCATGTCCATCGCCAGGTCCTTCACCTTGCGCGTCGGGTTGAGGGAGTTGAGCGCGCCCTGTGGAATCATCGAGACCAAGCGCCCGAGCACCTCCTTGCGGTTGTGCTCCACGTCCATGCCGATGATGCTCTTGCCGTCGACCTTCACGTCCCCGGAGCTGAGGTGCAGCGGCGGGATGTAGAGGCCCATGCAGGCGCTGACCAGCGTGGTCTTGCCGCAGCCGGACTCGCCGGCGATGCCGAGGATCTCGCCCTCGTTCAGCTGGAACGAGACGCCGTCCACGGCTTGGATCTTGGCGCCGAAGCGCGTCAGGTAGTGCGCGCGCAGGTTCTCGACTTCGAAGATGGGGGCGGCCATGCTCACTTCCTCAAGCGGGGATTGAAGACACCTTCGAGCGACGTGTTGAGCACGTACAGCGCGAACACGATCACGGTGATCAGCACCATCGCGGGCGCGAAGGCCCACCAGGCGCCATCGGTGAGCGCCTCGTTGGTCTTGGCGTCGTTCAAGATCTTCCCGAGCGACACGGAGTCGTATGGGCCAAGGCCTAGCAGGCTGATGCTCGCCTCCGACAGGATGCCGGTCGCCGTTTGCAGGATGAACACCATGAACACGTAGGACAGCAGGTACGGCAGGATGTGCAGCGTGACGATCCCGAGCGTGCCGTAGCCGTTGATGCGCGCCAGCGCCACGTGGTCGCGCGCGCGCAAGCTGGAGGCCTGGGCGCGCACCGCGCGAGCGCTCCAGGTCCACGTCGTCCCGCCGATCAGCAGGGCGATCAGCGACAGGCTGCGGCCCTCCTCCATGCTGGAGCTGATCAGGATGAGCACGATCAGGCTGGGGATGACCAAGAACAGGTTGGTCTTCACCGTCAGGATGTCGTCGATCAGGCCGCCCTTGTAGCCGCCGTACACGCCGATCAGCGTGCCCACGATGGTGGCCACGGTGCCAGCCAGGAAGCCCACGTACAGCGAGCTGCGTAGGCCCGCGATCAGCATCGACACCATGTCGACGCCCATGTGGTCCGTGCCGAGCAGCGCCTTGTCCGAAGGCGCCATGTAGGCGAGGCCGACGCGCGTCTTGGTGTCCACGTCGATCACCAGCGGGCCGAGCAGCGCGAGCAAGAGCGTGAACAGGAACAGCGACGCGCCCAGCACGAAGGCGGGCGACTTGAGCAAGTTCTTGAGCAGCTTCATGTCACTTGCCTCCGCCCTGCACCGCACGGATACGCGGATCCAGCAGGCCGATCAGGACGTCAGCGCTGAAATTGGCGATTAGCACGGTCGTGGTAACCAGCAAGCAGCAGCCCGTAATCACCGGGTAATCGTTGCCTTGGATGGCGGTCAGGATGGCCATGCCCAGGCCGGGGTAGCTGAAGATGATCTCCGCGATCAGCGCGCCGCCCACCATGGTGCCGAGCGAGAGGGCCAGGCCGGTCAGCTGCGGCAGCATCGCGTTTCGAAACATGTAGTAGAGGATCTTGCTCTCCTTGACGCCCAGCAGCTTGGCGTACTTCACGTAGTCCGTGCCAAGCTCGTAGATGCACATCGAGCGCATGCCGATGGCCTGGCCGCCGACCACCAGCAAGAACACCGACAAGAACGGCAGCACGAAGTAGTAAGCCGCGCTGGAGAAGAAGGCGAAGCTGAGCTCGGGCGTGAGGCCCTCGTCGTAGCCGCCCACGGCCGGAAACCACTCCAAGCGAATGCCGAACACGTAAACCAGCAAGATCGCAAAACAAAAGGCCGGAATAGCGCTGGCCAACAGCGCCGCCGGGTACAGCACTTTGTCGAAGGCGCCGCGCTTGTAGGCCGCGAGCGCCCCCAGCACGTTGCCTATCAACCAGCCGAAGATGATGGTTGGTAGCTGGAGCGCGATGGTCCAAGGCAGCGCGTTCAAGATCAGCTCGCTGACGCGCTTGGGGTACTGCTGGATCGAGCTGCCCAGATCGCCGCGCAAGCTCATCCCCAGGTAGGTCACGAACTGGGATACGGCCGAGGCGCGCACCGGCTTGCCATCGGGCGTGCGCTTGATCTCCCCGGCGTCGTCGAGCTCGACCAAGCCGAACTCCTTCATGTACTGCTCTTCTTTGGCCTTGGCGCTCTTGGCGTCCATGTTGCCGCTGACCTTGGCCATGATCGCGTCGACCGGGTTGGCCTTGCCGAGACGCGGCAGGAAGAAGTTGATCGTGACGGCGACCAGGAAGGTGACGAAGTACCAGCCGGCGCGCGCCAGGATGTGTTTGAGGGCGGGGTGATTCTTCAGCATCGACGTCTCGGCTAGTTCTGCGTCACGGGCTTGATCGACCACAGCATGCGCGTGCCCAGGCGCTCGCCCGGGATCTGCTGCGGGAGATACGGGTTCTTGGCGGTCGCGAAGTTGGTCCAGTGACGAGTGGAGAACTCGTAAAACTGGTCCGGGCGGTAGCTCAGCGGCAGCGTCGGTTGCTGCTGCATGTAGATGACGTTCAGCTCACGGTAAGCGCGGACGATCTCGGCCTCGTCCTTCATGGTCGGGATGCTGGCGAGGAGCTCGTCGATGCGCGCGATGTAGCCGGGGCTCTTCGGATCGTTGAAGCGACCGTAGTTTTTGTACATCTTCTCGCCCTCGGGCGCGAAGTCCTGCGTCGTCATCACGGCCTCGAAGCGAGACCAGGGCTTGGACGGGCTGGGCGGCGAGGCCGGCGTGTTCATGATCAGGTCGAAGTCACCCTGGTTCAGGGCGGCCCAGAACACGTTGGCATCCACGAAGCGCTCGCGCGCGTCGATGCCCGCCTCGCGCATACCGCGCACGGCGATCTTGACGATCGATTCCCAGTCGCTCCAGCCAGCCGGCGACTTGATGAACGCGGTGGGCACGCGCGCGCCGTTCTTGTCGCGCGTCTCCACGAGCTGCCCCTTCGCGTCCCACACCGGCTTGTAGCCAGCGGCGGCCAGCGTGGCCTTGGCGCGCTCCGGGTCGTAGACCGCGCCGTACTGCTTGGCGTCCTCCGCCGAGAAGTACTTGGCCTCCACGCCGAACGGCAGGATCAGCCCGGGCTGCAGCGGCTCGCTGTAGCCGGACACGGCCAGCTCGCGCACGTCCGTGTAGTTGATGGCGAAGGCCATCGCGCGCCGGTACTGCGCGTCAGCCAGCGCGCCGTGCTTCACGTTGATGAACAGCATCGGCATCGCCGCCGCCTCGAAGTACGGCGCCTCGTCGTACCAGCTGCGCACGTCCTTGGCCGCCTTCAGCCAGATGCGCGGCACGAAGGTGGAGGACATGTCCAGGCGGCCTTGCTGCAAGGCCAAGCTGAAATGGTCGTTGCCTTTGTAGATGGGGTGCACCACGTAGCGCGGGACCGGCTGCTTGCCGCCGAACAGCGCTTGGTTACCCCAGTAGTCCGGGCGGCGCTCGGTCACGATCTTCTCGCTGCTGTACTGCTTGAGCTGGTACGGCCCGCTGATGACCGGGTTCTTGTCGAGCTTTTGCTTGGTGAACTCCTCCACGCTGCCCAGGCGCGCGATCTCGGGCTCGATCGCGTGGCGCGGCACGATGCGCACCTCTTGCAGCGCGTCGAGCACGACGAGCGGGTTGAGCCGCTCCTTGTTCAGCACGAACTGCAGGCGCCGCGGGTAATCCGGCACGTCCTTCGGCACGTCCTCCACGACGGAGCCGTCGGGGGCGAGGATCTTCACCTCGCTCAGGTACTGCCACACGGGCCCCATCGGCAGGCTGCGATCCTTCTCGCCGAGGTCGAACGAGTACTTCACGTCCCAGGCCGTGACCGGCTTGCCGTCGCTCCAGCGCGCCAGCGCGTTCAGCGTCACCTCGATGTCGTCGTCGTGCTCCTCGTACGACTCCGCGAGCAGCGGCACCATCTTGCCGGTCTGGGGGCTGTACAGC
>JAEYOT010000616.1 GCA_023411445.1 Pseudomonadota bacterium | reverse complement strand
ACCACGGCAGCGAGCGCGTCGGGCAGGTCCGGGCGCGTCTGCTTGATCGGCGGAGGATCGGCCGTGAAGAGCTGGAAGAGGATCTCGGTGAACTCACCGCTCTCCGAGAAGAACGGCGTGCGCCCCGAGAGCAGCTCGTACAGGATGACGCCGAGGGCGTAGATATCGACGCGGTGGTCGATGTCCTTCCGGCCCTGCGCCTGCTCCGGTGACATGTAGTAGGGCGTGCCCAGCGCCATCCCAGTTTGCGTGGTCAAGTCCGCCGCCACGTCCGGCTGACGCAGCTTGGCGATGCCGAAGTCCAGCACCTTGATCAGATCGCTGCCGTCACCGCGCCGGCACAAGAACAGGTTCTCCGGCTTCAGGTCACGATGGACGATACCGCTCTCGTGAGCGGCGCGGAGGCCCCGACACGCCTGCACCATCCAGAGCGCGACGCGCTCGAGCGGCAGCGGGCCATTTCGCTGCAGCAGGGCCGCGAGATCTTCACCCTCCAGGTATTCCATCACGATGAAGGGCGAGCCGTCCGGCGCCGCGCCGAAATCCGTGATGGCGGCGATGTTCTCGTTCTCGAGCGAGCCGGCGGCTTGGGCTTCGCGACGAAAGCGCGCCAGCATCTGCGGCTTGTCCGCGAGCTCCGAGCGCAGGAACTTGATCGCAAAACGCCGCCCCACCAGCTGATGACGCGCCTCGTAGACGGCACCCATGCCGCCTTCACCGAGCAGGCGACGGATCAGGTACTTCTCCCCGACGAGCTGCCCCTCGCGTCGCACGCGCGAGCAGGCTGCGCCCACCTCATGCAGCCCACCGCACGACGTGCAGGCTGTTGCCTCGGTCACAGGCGGGCACTACCTCGATATGTGCGCCCGCACAACCTGCTGTGGTGATGGCACGAGCAAGGCTTCACCCACTCGGCACGACTCGCGTTGCGAATTGCCACAACGGCTCCGCGTCAGATGCCGAAGCCGCCGACGGGCTCCGTCACGTGGTGGTGAGCGAAGGATTGAATCAACGGCTTGCCGCGAGCGATGGCCTCCTGAACGCTCGGTAGTTGGAGCGAGGCTCGGTGGCTCTCTTGGCTATCCCAAACTTCGGTGACCCAAATGCCGTCGGGATCTTGCGGGTCCTTCGCGACGACGTAAGAGCGGCATCCGGTCATGGCGCTCGCGCCCGCCTCGGTCAGCACCGCGACCAGGGCATCGCGCTGCCCGGAGACCGCCAAGATCTTTCCGATGAGTCCGTACATGCCGCCCCTTCTAGGTCCCACTCGGGCGAATGACCAGGCGCGACGCGGCCCGAGCCCATCGAGCATTCATCATTAAAATCATACAGTTACACAGGCAGACAAAAAGCACCCGCTTTGTCGATCCGGAGCGCGCTCGAGCGTCGCTCAGTTGAACCCGCTCATCGGAGAACCCCATGGCACGCAAGATCTTCATCAACCTCCCCGTCACCAACCTGCAGCGCTCGGTCGAGTTTTTCACCGGCCTCGGATTCAGCTTCAACCCGCAATTCACGGACGAGAACGCGACCTGCATGATCGTGAGCGAGGAAGCGTACGTGATGCTCCTGACCCGCAAGTACTTCGAGACCTTCATCACCAAGCCGATCAGCGATGCGGCCGCGCAGACGGAGGTGCTGGTGGCGTTCTCGGCGGAGAGTCGCGCCGAGGTGGACGCGCTCGTCGACAAGGCTCTGGCGACGGGTGCCACGCCCGCCAAGGAGCCTCAAGATCACGGCTTTATGTACGTGCGCACCTTCTTCGATCCGGACGGCCACCACTGGGAGGTGCTGTGGATGGATCCGGCGGCAGTCGCTCCTCAGCAGTGACTAGCGGGGGCGGCGTACGGCGCGGACCTTCCCGCTCTCGCCGCCGCCGCAGAAGAACGTCCCGGCGCCGTCGCTCTCGAGACCGCTGATCATCGTGCCGACGGGCATCTCCAAGCGTTCCAGCACGGCGCCGGTCTCGGGCTCCAAGCGACGCAAGTCGCTCTCGTCACCTTCCCAGGTGCCGTGCCAGAGCTCACCATCCACCCAAGTCACACCGGTGACGAAGCGATCGGACTCGATCGTCTTCAAGATGTCGCCGGTCGCAGGATCGATGACGAAGATCTTGCGGTCGCGGTACTGCCCGACCCAGAGCTTGCCTTCGGCCCACGCGAGCCCCGAGTCCTTGCCTTGGCCGGGCGCCGGGATGGTGGCGAGCACGCGGCCGCTCTCCGGGTCAAGCTTCTCAATCACTCGACCGCTCAGCTGGTAGAAATAGCGGCCGTCGAAGGCCGTGCCGGCGTCAGCTGCGCAGCTCAGGCTCCCGCGAGCCTCGCCGCTCACGGGGTCGAACGCTTGCAGGCGATCACCGCTGGCGAACCAGGTTCGCTGGCCATCGAACGTGACTCCGTGGACGCTCCCGGCGCCCGCGAAGGGTCCATACTCGCGAACGATCTCGGCTGGCTGGGCGTTGGGCAGGCGGGGCTTGGTCACCCCTCACAGCTAGCCCAACGCGCTGGGAGCGACGAGTAACAAGGACGTCGCGAAACCGCCTTCGGCACCGATCCAGCGCCGCGCGCGCCCCGTCCCGACGGAGCGCACCCTCCCCTCGCGCTGCAAGTCGGAGAGCGCGCGCTGCACGGCGCGCTGGCTCTTACCGAGCGCGAGCGCCAGGGCCGAGGTGGCCCACGCCTCGCCGCCGCGCAGCATGGCCAAGACCTGGCTCGCTTCCCCGTCGGCTGCGGGCAGCAGCACGCAGCAGCTAGCACCCGCGCGGGGCAGGAGCTGAAAGCCGGCGCCGGTCGAGCGCACGTCCGCGAGCCCCGCGAGCTGTCGTCGAAGCCGCCCCACCTCGACCCGCAGGCGCACGCGGTGCGACTCGTTCATGCGTCGCACGCCGAACACGCGCTCGCACAACACCTCGCGCGCGGCGTCGGCAGGGGCCGCTTCGGCCAGCGCCAGCAAGAGCGCGAACAGGACCGGCCGCGTCGAGAGCGGCACCATCGCTTGCAGCAGCCG
>JAEYOT010000612.1 GCA_023411445.1 Pseudomonadota bacterium | reverse complement strand
GCCCCGCGACGCTCGCGGCGCCCGAGCTGGCGGCGCAGACACAGAGCTCGGGTCGTTGGCGCTGGCTCGCTGTCGCGCCCATCGCGGCGCTGGCCGTGCTGGGCATCCGCGCGGCGCTGCCGCCGGACCTCGACGTCCCGCCGAGCAGCGACGCTACGGTGGCGACCCACGCCGCCATAGCGCCGGCGCCAGGTGATGTGTCGCTCGACGCGGTCTCGGTGTCACCCGTCGAGGTGAATGCGCTCGCAGCGCCTGAAGAAGGCGCGGCGGCGGGCGACGTGGTAGCGCTCGACTCGCTGCCCGTGCTCGACGAAGAGCTAGAGGCTGAAGCTCCGGCCACGCCCGCCAAGCCTCGTTCCACCGCTCCCGCGCGCGGAGCAGCCGCTCTGGCCCCAAGCCCTGCCGCTTCGTCGCCCCAGCCTGCTCCCGCTGCTGCTGCCGCTGCGCAGCAAGGCGTGGTCTACGTCACCACGCCGGGTGGAGTGGCTGAGGTTTCCAGCGGCGGGCGTAGCCTGGGGCGAACGCCCGGCAAGTTCCGCCTGAGCGTCGGCAAGCATGAGCTCGTGCTGCGTGGTGACAACGGCGAGCATCGCATCGTCAGCGTGTCCGTCGCTCCCGAGTCGCCCACGCTCGTGACCGTGAAGCTTGCGCCGTAGTGCACGCTGGTGCACCACCGAGGTGCACGCCGTTGCACTGCGCCTAAGCCGCTTCGCAGCGCCACGCTGAGAAAACAAGTGGGCACAGGTCGTGCAGTGGGCACACGCATGATCGATAACGAATTCTCGGCGGTTCACGAGCTGCCTCGACGCATTGGTGAGGTGGCTCCGCGAGGTAAGCCAGGTGAGCGCTCCTTCAGCGGTGCAGCGCTCGGCTCCTGGGGTCTCGCGCATTTGGCTGGAGCTTGGACGATCGACGGACGACCGCGGCTGGTCGGCAGAGAGCTCGAGAGCATTCGCCTGCTGCACAGCTTGGACGCCGTCTTGAGCGATCGCTCACCGGCCGTCGTCACCATCTCGGCCCCTGCCGGCATGGGCAAGAGCCGGTTGATCGAGGAAACGCTGGTGTTGGCGCGCGTCTCCGGCTTCGGAGGTCGCATCTTTTCGGTGACCGCGCAGCCGCAGGACCAGAACGGAGCCTTGATCGCGCGCCTCTTGCGGGATCGCTTCGGCCTCGATGAAGGCGCCGACGCGGCAGAGCAACGCAGGGCGCTCGCGGCGCAGGTGCGGCACGTGCTGAACGACGAGCGCGTCGCGGACGTGTGCCTGTTCCTCGGCAAGCTGCTCGGGCTCGAGTTCGAGAGCACGCCCTTCTCCCGGGCGCTCTCGCACGATGCCTTTCACGCCGAGCTCGCGCTCGAGTCCATCCTGTGCGACCTGCTGTCGGCCGACGCGCGCCAAGCGCCGCTCTGCTTGGTGTTCGAAGATTTGCAGCACGCCGACTCCGAATCACTGGCGCTGCTGATGGCGCTGCTCGATGGTATGGAGGGCGCCGTTTTGGCGCTGTGCAGCGCGCGGCCGGAGTTCTTCGCTCGTCACGAGCACTTCTCGCAGTTTGCGGCAGCTCGCCACGAGCACTTCGATCTGGCGCCGCTGGAGCGCTCGGACGTGCGGGCGCTGCTGAAACAGATGGTCGGTAGCGAGGTCGCCGCCGAAATGACGCTCGAGCAGTACATGGTCGAGGCAGGGCTCGGTAACCCCGGCTTGATGCACCAGCTCACGAGCGAGCTATGGACGCAAGGCGTGCTGGCTACCGAGGCGGAGGGCGCCGTGCCGTCGTTTCGACCGGAGCGCCTGCAGGCATTGGCGGATCTCGACGAACGTCTGGAGCTGGTGGAATCCCGCGTTCATGCGCTGCCGGAGGAGCAGCGCCTGGCGCTCGAGGCGGCGGCGATCGTCGGCAGCGCTTGCTGGGCGGGCCTGTGGGCGAGGCTCCTGCTCAGCGCCGCACCGCGCTCGCTCTTGCTGCAAATGCCGGAGCCGGGCGGGCTGATTCAGGAGCTGGCGCGCGCCGGGCACTTCCTGGAGCTGCCGGATTCGCGCATCGCGGGCGAGGTGGAGTACGTGTTCAAGCAGCCGAGTGAGCGGGAGGTGCTGCTCCGCCAGATCGCTCCCTCGCGGCGCCGGACGTACCATCGCGTCGCCGCCGAGTGGCTGGGCGATCGCGAGAGCGTGCGGCAGAGCTCGGAGCTGACCGCGCTCCTGGCTCGGCACCTGGCCGGAGCTGGCTCGGCCTACCGCGCGGCGGTGGCGTACTTGGAGGCGGGCGAGCTGGCGCGTCGCGAAGGCAGCAGCGCGCAAGCGGCCACCTACTTGCGCCAGGGCCTCAAGGAGCTGGCCGAGCTCGATAATCGCCGCCGCGTGGACGCGCTTCACAGCTATGGCGCCGTGCTGGCCGAGCTGGGCCGTCCGTCAGCGGCGCGCGAAGCGTTCTCAGAGATGCTAGAGCTGGCCGATCAACTGGGCCTACCCAGCAAGCAGGGAGCCGCGCTGAACCGCCTCGGCCGCGTCCATCGCGAATCCGGCGAGCTGGAGCAAGCGCGGCGCTGCTTCGAGCGCGCGCAAGCTGCCTTCGAGATCGCTCAGGATGCGCGCGGCATCTCTGCCACCAAAGACGACCTGGGCAAGCTACTCTGGCTCGAGGGCGACTACCTGGCGGCGCTACCGCTGCTCCGCTCGGGCCTAGAGCAACGCAAGGCCATCGGCGACCGCCGCTCGATGGCGGTGAGCCTCGGCAACGTGGCGCTGGTGTGGATGGAGCAAGGCAAGTCGACCGCGGCGGAAGAAGCCTTCTGCCTCGCGCACCGGTTGTTCGAGCTGGATCATGATGAGCGTGGGCGCTGCGACGCGCTGCTCGGCCTGGGGCGCGTCGCCACGCACCGGCATGAGCTGCGTCGCGCCGAGCAGTACTTCCAGAGCGCGGTCGAGCTGGCGACTGCTACTGCCGATCAGCCGCGCCTCGCCCGCAGCCTGATACTGCTGGGCGAAACCAAGCTGCGCAGCAACGACCTGAACGCCGCCGAGCCCCTGCTGCTCCGCGCCGTGGAGCTGGCGGACCACGTGGAGGCCTGGCTAGATCTGGCCGAAGCCAAACGAGCGCTCGCCAAGCTCCAGCTCAAGCGTCGCCGCCTGAAGGAGGCGCGCAAGAATATCCGCGCCTCGCTCCATTTGGCGCGCCGCGCCCGCAGCCGTTCACAGCTCGCAGCCACGCTGCGCACGCTGGCCGAGATCGCCGCGGCCGGCGCTTGGAGCGCCAGCACCGAAGCGCGCGCCGTCGGCTACTACATGTTCAGCATCGAGCTCGCCAAGCAGACGAACAACGAGGTGGAGCTCGCCAAAGGCTACCGCTCGTTCGCGCGCTACGCGGATCGGTACGATCGCCCGGAAATCAAAGAACAATCCAACTTGCTGCGCGACCTTTCGGACGAAATCTTCCAGCGACACGAGGTGAAGTCATGATCGTGGCAGAGGCAATGTCTCGCTTTCCCGTCATCGTGAGCCCGGCGCTGTCGTGCGGGGAGGCGCTCACCATCGCGGAAGAGCAAGCCGTTCATTTCCTGCTCGCAGTGGCGGGCGACGAGCTGCTCGGCGTGGTGCGCTCCTGCGATCTCAAGAAATC
>JAEYOT010000602.1 GCA_023411445.1 Pseudomonadota bacterium | reverse complement strand
GTCGTCGCCATCGCCGGCAGCGGCAGGCGACGACGTCTCCGCGCCGCTCTTCCGCTCGAGCGCGATGTCAGCAAAGTTCACTTCTTGACCGGCGAGCTTCTCGAGGGCGGGCGTGCGATCTTGCAGGCCCTTCTCGATCATGGCCTGGTCCCACTCGCGGAGCGCGAACACGCCGGGGCGCACACGGACGAGCGGATTCTCCTTGTCGCCCTTCTTGACCAGCGCGGCCAGTCGCGCGCCCATGGTCACGTCCGGGCTCTTGCCCACGTGGCTCAGGAGGTTCTTCTCGATCGCAACGTCGGTGATCTCTTTGTAATGAAGGGGCTTGCCAACGAGGCGCAGTACCTGCGCCGCGGCTTCAGTGAACGTCATGAAAGTCGTCTCTCGGTGGGGGAGCGCCCTGCCTTTCTAAACAGTGCGCTCGGCCAAACGGCGGCTCCTGGAGAGCGAACATCGCTCCCTCCTCCGGCAGCTCGCCGAACGGGAACGGAGATAGCACGCTCCGTCGCCTCGCCGCAAATCCACGAAATTCATGCTAATTTGGCCAAGCGGCCGATTACTCTCCCCCTGGGCCGGCCGGGAGGGCTAGAATGAAAGCTCCGTGGACAACAAAGAGCGGCTCATCGCGGAGCTATCGCGCGTGCTTTCGCGCCGAGGGCTCAGCGTTCGCTCGGAGCCGCTCTGGGGCGTCCATCCCGGCGGCCCCTGTCGCTTGAAGGGCAAGACCGTGGTGCTGCTCAACACCAAAGCGCCCGCCATGGAGCGGCTGGTCGTGCTGGCCGACTACGTGGCATCGGAGCCCACCGAGGGCGAAGACCTATCAGTGGAGGCGCGCGCGCTCTTGCAGCGCCGCCTGGGGCGACGCTCGGACGTGCTGGCACCAGCCGCCGCGTCGCGTCCTGGTTTGGCCAAGGGCCCTGGCGCTTCGCGCAAGCAGCGACGGATCTGAGCTAAGCTGCCCCAGCTTGAACCTGCTGGAGCACGTCGCGCTCGGCGCGCGCACCACCCTGGGCGTCGGCGGCAACGCGCGCTACCTCGTCGAAGCGGACAGCGAGAGCGCCGTGCTCGAGGCGCTCGCCTGGGCTACTCAGCGCGGCGTCGGCGTGCGTGTCTTGGGCGGCGGCAGCAACCTGGTCGTCGCCGACGCGGGCTTCGACGGGCTGGTCATCGCCATGACCGAGCGTGGCATCGCGCAGTCATCACCTCGCGGAGACGCAGAGCTCCGCGTCAAGGCCGGCCAGCCTTGGGACGACGTGGTCGCCTACGCCGTCGCGCGCGGCCTAGCTGGCCTGGAGGGACTGAGCGGCATCCCGGGCAGCGCTGGTGCCACGCCGATCCAAAACGTTGGCGCGTATGGCCAAGAGGTCGCCGAGACGATCACCTCCGTGCGCGCCATCGATCGCCAGGCGCAAAGCCCAGTGGAGCTCGACGCGGCGGCTTGCCGCTTCGCGTACCGCGACAGCTTCTTCAAGTCCGAGGCGCCCGAGCGCTTCATCGTGACGGAGGTGCGCTTCCGCCTGCAAGCCCGGCCGCCGGCTGCCGTGCGCTACCCTGATCTGCAGCGTGAGCTTCTACGCCGCGGGCAGAGCGAGCCGACGCTGGCCGCGGTGCGCGACGCCGTGCTGGCGGTGCGACGCGAGAAGTCGATGCTGCTGGACGCGAGCGATCCGAACGGCCGTAGCTGCGGCTCCTTCTTCCTGAACCCGATCGTGACCGAGGAGGGCCTGGCGCACGTGCGTGCTGTCTCCGCGCCCGCCACCCCTCCCGCCTACCCTCAAGCCGACGGCCGCGTGAAGCTGGCGGCGGGGTGGCTCATCGAGCAGGCGGGCTTCGGCAAGGGGCTGCGCGACGGCAACGTCGGCCTCTCTACCAAGCACGCCCTGGCGATCGTGGCGCACGCTGGCGCTAGCGCCGCCGAGGTGGCCCGCTTCGCACGTCGCATCGAAGACGGCGTGCGCGCACGCTTCGGCGTGCAGCTCTCGCCGGAGCCGAACTTCTGGGGTTTCTAGCCGCGCACGCTCAGTTGCTCTTAGCCGCCACGGCCTCGTACAGGGAGGCCACGGCTTGCTCCAGCTTGCTCGGATCCGTGCCGCCGGCCTGAGCCATGTCTGGGCGACCGCCGCCGGAGCCGCCGACGATCTCGGCGACGCCTTTGATCAGCTCACCCGCCTTGAAGCGGCCGAGCAAGGGCTTCGCCACCGTGAGCACCAGCTGGGCCTTGCCCTCGTGCTCCGAGCCGACCACGACCACGCTGTCCCCGAGCCGGTCGCGCAGCTTCTCAGCCAGCTCGCGCAGCTGCGCGCGATCGGTCACGTCGGTCTTGGCGCCGAGCACCTTCACACCGGCTACGTCACGCGCTTGACCGAGCAGGGCATCGAAACCGCCGCCGCCGCTCATCAGCTTGCGCTGCAGCTCTTCGATCTGCTTCTGCAGGGCCTTCTCGCTGGCCCACAACTTCTCGATGCGCTCCGTGAGGTTCTGCGGCGTGGCCTTGGCCACGTGCGCGGCGCGGTTCAGTGAGTCCTCCACCTCCCGCAAGTGCTGCAGCGCGCCGTCGCCGGTCACGGCTTGGATACGACGCACACCGGCCGCAACGCCGATCTCGCTCACGATCTTGAACAAGCCGATGTCCCCGGTCGCGCGCGCGTGCGTACCGCCGCACAGCTCCATGCTGTCGCCCATCGTCAGCATCCGCACCACGTCCCCGTACTTTTCCTCGAAGATCATCATGGCGCCGCGCTTGCGAGCTTCATCCATGCTGAGCACGTCGGTCGTAATCGGGTAGTTTGCCAGGGTGCGCTCGTTGACCAAGTCCTCGATGCGCGTGATCTCTTCCTGCGTGAGCGGCTTGGTGTGCGTGAAGTCGAAGCGCAGCCGCTCCGGCCCGACCAGCGAGCCCTTCTGCTGGGCGTGAGCGCCGAGCACCTTGCGCAGGGCGAGGTGGAGCAGGTGCGTGGCCGAGTGGTTGCGGCGGATGCGGTTTCGGCGCTTCTCGTCGACTGCGAGCTTGACCGTGTCGCCCACCTTCAGCGAGCCGGACGCGACGGTAGCGCGGTGAGCGACCAGGCCTTGCAGGGGCTTCTGCGTGTCCGCCACGACCAGCTCCGCGCCGGGCGTGGTGATCATGCCCGTGTCGCCGATCTGACCGCCCGCGGCGCCGTAGAAC
>JAEYOT010000727.1 GCA_023411445.1 Pseudomonadota bacterium | reverse complement strand
GGGCTCGGTCGATCGCGCAGCGTGGCGTCCAGCGCTGGAGCGGGGAAGCCGCCCAGCCGCACGACGCCGATCACGCTCGGCACCGGGCAGACTTCACCCAGCACGGCTTGGTAGGTGTCGCTAGGCTGTCCCGCGCTGCCGCCATCGCCCGCTCCGCCAGCCCCTGCTTCAGCTCCCTGGCCAGCTCCCGCTTTGCCGCCCGCGCCTCCTCCGCTGCTGCCGCCGGTGCCCGCGCTGCCGCCGCCCGTGCCGGCCTGCGCCTGGCCGGCGCTCCCAGCCTGCTGGCCAGGCCCGTTGCTCCCCGTATCGTCGTCGGAGCAGGCGACGCTCAGCAGTAGCCCAAGCGCCCCGGCGCTCCACAGCAGGTGAAAGGCTTTCATGCCGTGCATCCGGCTTGGAGCGAAAATCCGTCGCTGCTCGCGCCCGTCAGCGCGACACGAAGCTGAGCCAATCCAGCCGCGCCGGGTCTTTGCCCGTCACGGCGCGCAGGTAGGCGCGCTGAAAGCGTGCGCCGAGCGTATTTTTCCCGGTGACGAACTCGGCGCCGTCCAGCTCGCGCACGGGGGTGACCTCGGCGGCGGTGCCGGTCATGAAGATCTCGTCGGCGCGCAGCAGATCTTCCCGGGTGAAGGGGCGGATCTGGATGGGTACTTGGTGCTCCGCGGCGATGGTCAAGATGCAGTCGCGGGTGATGCCGGGGACGATGGAGCTTGTCACGTCGTTCGTGATGAGGGTACCCGACTTGACGAAGAAGATGTTCTGCCCCGTGGCGCTCGAGACGGTGCCGTCCTGATTGAGCAAAATGGCGTCGTCGAAGCCGCGATCCATCGCTTCATGCGCGGCGAGCACGCTGTTGGCGTAGTGGCCGCTGGCCTTGGCCATGGTCGGCAACATGGTGTGGTGGAACTTGCGCCAGCTGGAGATGGTGACGCGGATACCGTTACGGAGCGCGTCCTCCCCCAGAAACGTCCCGAGCTCGCGCACCGCGATGAAGACCCGCACGGGGCACTCTTTCTTGGGGCGCAGATCGATCGGCCCTGGGCCGAAGTAAGCCAGCGGGCGCAGGTAGCCGTTTTGCATGCCGTTCCGGCGTGTCACCTCCAGCGCACCGAACGCCAGCTCGTCTGCGCTGAACGGCAGCTTCATGCCGTATAGGCGCGCTGACGAGATCAACCGCTCTACGTGATCAGTGAGGCGGACCAAGGCGGCGCCGCGCTCGGTGGGGTAGCAGCGGATGCCTTCGAACACCGCGGTCCCGTAGTGCAGGGCGTTGGCGTAGTAGTGCACGTTCAGCGAATCAGCCTCGCGGATTTCGCCGTCCCACCACACGTAGCGCGCCAGCTTCTGCCCGCGCGGGCGCGCCGTGATCAGCGAGTCCTCGCCCGGGACTCCGTCGAAGTTGGGCCATTCTTTGTCCAGGGACGTCATGCTGCTCCTCCGCTGAGCGGACCAGCTTAACACTGTATAGTTCCGCGGTGTTCTCCCAACGCTCCGGTCGCAGCCGCGCGCTCAACGCGCTCGCCGTTCGGCTCGCGGGCACGCGGCCGCCACGCTTCGATCTTTCCTCCAGCAATCCGACGCAGGCTCACGGCGGCGCCGCAGCCGAGCTGCTTCGGCACGTGGAGCGAGCCGTGGCGAGCGCGCAGCAGTACCGACCCGAGCCGCTGGGCCTCACCAGCGCGCGCAACGCGGTGGCGCGCTATTGGGCCAGCTCGCGCGGCGAGCCGGCACCCAGCGTGGCGGACGTGCTGCTCACGGCCAGCACCAGCGAAGCCTATGCCTTCTTGTTCAAGCTGCTGTGCGACGCCGGCGATGAAGTGCTCGTGCCGGCGCCGAGCTACCCGCTCTTCGAGCACCTCGCGGAGCTCGAGCTCGTGAAGGCGGTGCCGTACCGGCTCGCTTACGACGGCGCTTGGTACATCGATCACGATGCGCTGAAGCGCAGCGTGAGCAGCCGCACCCGCGCCGTGATCGTCGTCTGCCCCAACAATCCTACCGGGCACTACGCTGCGAGCGCCGAGCTCGAGCGCGTGGCCGAGCTGGGCCTGCCGATCTTGAGCGACGAGGTATTCTTCGAGTACCCGCTGTGCTCCGTGCAGCCGCCGCGCGTGCCACAGCACGTGCTCGCTTTCCGCATGGGCGGGCTCAGCAAGCTGGCCGGCTTGCCGCAGCTCAAGCTGGCTTGGACGGTGCTTTCCGGGCCCGCCACCGAGCGGCAGGAAGCGCGCGAGCGGCTGGAGCTGATCGCCGATACGTTTCTGTCCGTCGGCTCGCCCGTTCAGCTCGCGCTGCCCGCGTTGCTCGAGTCCACCCCGTCCGTCACCTCTGCGATCGGCGCGCGCTGCCGGCAGAACCTCGAGGCCTTGCGGGACCTCACTCGCTCCTCGCCGCTCACGCTGCTACGCGCGGAGGGCGGCTGGAGCGCCGTGGTTCAAGTGCCTCACGTCGTGAGCGAGGACGACTTGGTCGTGAGCCTGCTAGAGCGTGAAGGAGTCCTGGTGCAGCCAGGCTGGTTTTACGACTTCGAGCGGCCCGGCTACCTGGTGCTGAGCCTGCTCGCCGAGCCGGGGCATTTCCGCGAAGCAGCCGCTCGCCTCGTCGAGCACGTCACGCGCTGGTCCGCTTGAGGTCGAGCGTCAGGGGGAGCAGGAGTAGATCTCCACCACCACGCAGCACTCGCCGTCGATGATGCACGTACCCACTTTCTTCTCGGCGTACGGTAACGTGCAGTCGGGGCCGTTGAAGCGGGGCTCAGGATCCACCCACTCGCCGCACACATTGGGGATCCGGTCGTCGACGCTGGCGCCGCCTAAGCCGCCTGCGTCGCTCGCGCCACCGGCTCCTCCTGCGCCACCACCGGCTCCTCCCGCGCCGCCGCCTCCTCCGGCCCCGCCACCGTTCGGGTGCTCCTGAGCCAGATCGCAGAAGCCCGCCATGTCGAGGCTCGGGTCGCCCAGGTCCTCTGAATCAAGCTGGCCCCACGAGCAGCGGAGCCCCAGCCTCTCGACGCCGCAGCTACCGCCCTGGCTCGGCTCCCACTCGCAGGCTCCGCCTTCTCCGCCGTTGCCGCCGCCTCCCGCGCCGCCTCCCGTTCGTCCGCCCGCGGCCTCCCCCGCCGTACCGGTGTCACCACCGCTGCCGGCCTGGGGGGATTGCCCCGCCGCGCCCGCTTCTGGCTGCCCGATCGGCACGTCCTCATCATCGCTGCACGCAACGACAACCGACGCGGCGACCAGCCACGTTGCGCAAATCCTCAACACCTGCTTGCTCACTTGAGCCCCTCGCTTCGACATCAGAGAGGTGCTCAGCAAGTCGCGTGCCGGCGCAAGTCCGCGAAGTGACGGCGCGCACCTGTGCCACGCTGGGCCAGGCGCGCGCCAGCTATGACATCAAGCGCTGCGACGGCGGGCGAACAGCACGCCCACGCCGAGCAGGCCGAGCAGCGCGCCCAGGCCGGCGCCGCTGTCGCCGCCTGCCACCTTGCAGCCGCAGCCGCCCGGCTTCTCCTCGATCGAGGGCGGCCCGTTTGCCTCAGCCGTTTCGCTCGGCTCGTCGGCGGGCGTTTCCTCGGAGGCTTGCTCCGCCGGCTGGTCGTCGCTGTCGGCATCGGCCGGCTTGTCCGCGCTCTCGTCCTTCTTCTCCTCTTTCTTCTCGTCCTTCTTCTTGTCTTTGGACGCGAAGACCATGGCGCGGCGATCCACGATCTCGTTCTCGCCCTTGAACTGCAGCGTCGTCGGCGTGCCGACGGTCTGGCCGTTACGGGTGTCTCGGATCGTGACCTTGTACTCGCCCGCTTCGTAGCCGTGGGCGCGGGTCACCTTGAAGCTGAAGCGGGTGCGCGGCTGAATTTGCCCAGAGCCGCTATCGAGGAAGCCTACGTCCACGCTCTCGATCAACGATTGGCGATCCGTGAGCGGCACCGTGTGCTCCACCAGCTTGTCGCCGTCCGTCATGTCGCGCGCGTAGTAGGCGGTCGGCTGAAACTCGAACTTCATCGGCACGTGCGCGATGTCAGGAGCCCGCGGCATGTAGATCGCGACCTCCAGGCGCCACGACTTGTCGTCGCGCTCCTTCACGGTCTTGCTCTTCCACTCCACGCGGCCTGCAGCGAGAGCCGAGCTCGTGCCCAGTAGGATCACGAGCAGCTGACACAGGACGAGGAAACAGCGGCGTGCTGCGAGTGATGCACGATTCAAAGTTCGAGACCTCCGTTCGGGACGGAGGACGGTAGTGCTGGGCACCGCAAATAGCTACGGCGCAGTACAGCTACGGAGTCTTCGCGGGCGGTGCGATCTCGTCGTCGAGCCACGGCGGAGCTGGAATCGTGTCGTGAGGCTCGAAGTCCACCTCCTCCACCTCAGGCAAGGTGGCCAGTGTTTCCCTCGCGTTCGGGATACGTCGCTCGATCCCGCTGTCGTTGCGTCGGGAGATGGGTGCAGCAGGCCGCTCCGTGGCGGGTTCACTGGGAAGAGTGTTGCTTGCAGGGCCCATGCGCAGGTTTCCTTGGTTGGACGCTCGAACCAAAAAGGCGATAGATCCGTGTCGCAGCAGCAGGCCCTCCCAGCGCGCTGCCCGCGATTCGCGCGCTTCTTATCTCAAGGGTCGGCCCGCGTGCCAAGGAAAATATCCTGCCTTTCCCCACACCGGATCACCTGAACCGGGATTCCTCTCTCATCCCGGGTCCTTAGGCCTCTTCAGCTGCCGACTGGGCGGCGCGCGCAGACGACCAGGAGCGCGCTCAAAGCGTCCGCGTTGGTGCAGCTTTCGCTCGCCTCCAGGCGCGCCGGCTCGTGCGGATGAAGGACGCGCGGCCCCTCGAGGCGACCCGTGAGCGGCAAGATGAGAGCGCTGTCGGCGCCGAGCGCGTCGAGCGTGAGCGACTTGCTCGGCTCGAGCCCGACGAGAGAGATGCTGGCCTCGCTCGTCTCCAGCTGAGGGATGACGAAGCCAAAGTCTCGCGTCTGCCGGGCTGCTTCCTCCGGCCGGCTGCGCGTGATGAGCACACCGCCGGACTCTGCCTGACCAGCGAGCGCTTGCGGCTTCTTGATGCGCAGCTTGACCTGCTGCACGGCGGGATAAGCTGCGAACAGCCAGCCCACGCACTCTTCGGCGGCCACCTCGAGCAGCGAGTAACGGCGGAAGGTCATGAGCGCGATGATCTCGGTGGAGGCGCGCGAGTAATCCACCGTGTGCGCGATCCTCCCGCTCTTGCCAGCCCGCTCGAGGTCGAGAAACAGCTCGATGTCGAGCTTCACGCGCTGGGGCACGCGGCGTTCACGGGCGCGAATACCGATGATGCAGCGGCAAGAGAGAGATTGGATTTCGATGCTGTCCATCGATCAGGGGGCGCTACCCTGCCACAAAACCGTGCTTTCAACGGGCCGAACAGCGGCGCTTCGTGAGCGGATGGATTACGCTCGGGCCATGGCACGTCGGGGTTCGGT
>JAEYOT010000480.1 GCA_023411445.1 Pseudomonadota bacterium | reverse complement strand
CGGCACCGGGCTGGGCCTCAGCATCTCGCACCGCATCGTCAGCGAGTTCGGCGGCGAGATTGGCATCGAGAGCCAGCACCAACGCGGCACCCTGGTGTGGCTATCGCTGGAGACCGCGCCGCTCGAGGTCACGCCTCCCCCCAAGCAACCGACGTTCCCGCCGCCCTCCAACCGCGTCCACTCCGCCCGCATCCTGATCGTGGACGACGAGCCCGCCATCTTGCGCGCGCTGGGCCGCGTGCTCCATGGCTACCAGGTGACGCGCGCGCTGTCGGGGCGCGAGGCGGTGGCGCACATCGAGAGCTCCGGACCCTTCGACGTCGTGTTCTGCGACGTGATGATGCCCGAGCTCTCCGGCATCGACGTGTACGAGCGCGCCAAGCAGGTGTGCCCCGGTCAGGAGGAGCGCATCGTGTTCATCACGGGCGGCGCCTTCACGGAGCACGCGGCCAAGTTCATCGAAGCTATCGACAACCCCAAGCTGGGCAAGCCCTTCGACGCTGGCGAGGTCCGCGCGCTGGTCAAGGCGCTCACGCGTGAGCCGATCGTCGAGCGCTCGAACGCCTGAGCAGGCGCTGCCCTTGCAGCGAACTTGGCCCAGCCCAGCGACGGCCCCGTACCATTTCAGCCTGGAGGTTCTCTGATGCGTCGCTCCCCCGCCAAAGCTCGCCGCCGCTCGGTCCGCCACAACGTGAGGCTCAACTGCCAGGTGGTGCGCGAGCGCGATTTCCGCCTGATCGCCGACCGCATCGTCAACCTCTCGGAGACGGGGCTCTTGGTCAGTCCGGCTGATCCGGTGCTCACGGGCGAGCGCCTGATCGTCTCCTTTCAGATCCCGCACTCTGGCTACTGGGTGGACGCCGAAGCGACCGTGGCGCGTGTCGTGCACGGCCGCCGCCCGGGCGAGTACAGCCGCTGCTTGGCGCTCGAGCTCGAGAACGTGGAGGAGATCCCGCAGCTCTTGCTAGGCCGCGCCTTGAAGCGCTGCCCGCCCACGCCGCCCGGTCACCGCGCGGGCCGCCGCGGCGTCACGGCTCTGGCGGCGCTGCTCAGCTGACGTCACCCTCACGCGTCACGGTGCCTACGGCTAGCGGCGGCCTTTGAAGCCCATCATGTTCTGCACGACGGCTTCGCTCGCCTCCGCTACCTCGCCCTGCTCGCGCACCTCGTCCGCGCAGGATTCGCAGAGCTTCTTCGTTTTTCCAGCAACCTTCACCGCGACGAGCTCGTCGGCCTCGTCGCCGCACGACTTGCACGTGGGCATGGCTTTAGCTTACTTGAAGATAGCAACCTGACCAGTCTTGGGGTGCTGGCCACCGCGGCCAACCTCGCGGAACAAGAGCGCAGCGACGCCGTTGCCCCCGATGGCGAGCAGCGGAGTCTGGTAGTTACCGGGCTCCGTGCTGAGCGGCTCCGGGAACGCGGTCCATTCGCCGCGATCGGCGCGGTAGCGTGCGCCGGTGATAGCCCATGGCTCGCCCGCCGGTTGGGGATCGCTAGCGAGCAGAGCGTTGCCGCGGTCGTCCACGCCGATGGTCGGCATGAACCCGCCGTAGCTGACACCGTCGCTGATGAGCGTAGGCAGCTTGTCCCACGCACCAGCGGACAAATCGTAGCGAGTCGCGTACACGTTGCGCGTGGCGCCGACGAGCTGCGAATAGGCGATGAGGTAGCCGGTGGCGTTGCCGACGAACGAGCGCCTGCTAAGCCCGATATCGCCTTTCAGCTCGGGATCGCTGATCTGAACCGGCGCGGTGAAGCCCTTCGCTTTCGTGTAGCGGCTAGCCAGGAGCGTGTACGAGAGGCCTGACGGCACGAGCGGATCGTACTCTGCCCATATCGCCATGGCCCCATCGCCGTCTGCCTGGACGAAGGGCCCGCTGGTGCGGGTCCTAGTCGGGCCTGGAATTCTCGAGGGAAACAGCCAGTTGCCGTTCGGCGCATGACGGGAGTAGTACATGCCCCGGCCGGTGGTGGTATCGGTGCTGACCAGCGCGCTTTCGAACACGACGGTCGCGGTGCCGCTCTCGTCGACAGTCGCGCTGAGCGATGGCCCCAGGTCGTTTTGGCTGTTGGACGTGAAGGTGGTGCCGTAGGTTTGCGTCGGCTCTGCAGGCCACTCTCCATCCGCCGATGTTCCGCTGAGGTTGAGCGTCGCGTTGACGGTGTAGGTGGGTGCGTTCGTCGCGTCGCGGCGGATCCACGCGGCGGCCACCTGCCCGCCTCCGATGCTCACGGCGAGCGGTCCGGCTTCATTGAAGGGGTACGAGGAATTGGAGACCGTAAGGGCGCTGCCCTCCCATTTGCCGCCGACGTACCGACGCGCGCGAACGCTATAGACCAGCCTCGAGTCGTGCTTCATCCAAGCCACGATGGCGTCACCGTCGGCGCTGACGGCCACGATCGGATCGAAAATCGTATCCAGCCGCGTTTCATCGAGCGTCTCCGGCTCTTCCCAGCCAGTCGTTGGCCGATACCAGCGGCCGAGCACCGCCGTGGTCTGGACGTTGTCGGCGAAGGTCCTGCGCAGCCAGACGACGAGCACGTTGCCCTCGCGGTCCGCCGCGATGTCCTGACTGCCGGCGAAGTTCTCGTAGTCCGTGAAGGCGTGATCCTGGTCGCCCCAGACGCCGTCGCGCACCGTAAAGCGTGACGTGAACGGCTCCTTCAGCGCGTTGCCGTCCACGTCGGTCACATCCTCGGTGACCGTGACGTCGTAGCTGGCCAAGAGCGAGAGGCGGCGAGCAGGACTGAAGGTGCCGATCACCCCTTCGTAGGAGACGTCGCCGTCCACCGGCGCGCCGGCTTCCGTCAACGAGAAGCTGTCTGGCGTCACGCTCTCAGGGGCCAGCCCCTCCGAGAACAGCACGCTGACGTCGGTGGTGGGCTCGGCCTCCTCCTCCTCATCGGCTGGATCCACGTCGAGCACCTCGGGCGGGCCATCGAGCACGGGCGGCGCTCCCCCTTCATACAGGCCGCCGAACGGGTTGGAGGGGCTGCCCGCCACGGAGCTCGAGCCGCCGCTGCTCGGCTCGCCCCCCGCGCCGCGGTGGGTTTCGCCGGCGCTGGAGCCGCTGTCGCGCGTGACCGTGCGCTCGTCCAGACCGCCGCACGCGGCGAAGGCGGAGCAGGTCAAGAGCAGGAGTGAAGACAGGCCGACGAGCTGCGAGCGTTGGCGCTTCATCTCAGAAGCTCCCCCGCACGCCCAGCGCGCCGAGGCCGAGGTAAGGCTCCACCTTCGCCGCGGCGGGTCGTTCCTTCTTCTTGCTGCTGAGCACCAGCAGCGTCACGCCCGTGGCGACACCGACGCCGCCTACCACGAAGCCGACGATGGAGAGCGTCCTCTTGCTCTTGCCGTCCTTGCCGTGCTGGTCCCACTCGGAGTAGCGATCGCCCAGCTCGCACGGATCGGCGTCGCCGCAGACCTCATCGGCCAAATCGTTGGCTTTCCCGAAGCTGCTCCGCGCGCCCAGGGCGAAGAGCGTGCCGGCGCCGACGCCCAGCGCGCCAACGCCCAGCGCGACGTAAGCGCCGACGCGCAGCCCGTTCGCGGACGAGGCGGAGTCCGTGCCGACGGCTAGCGGCGCCGGCGCAGCGTGCACCGGTGCGGCGTTGGGCGCGGCCGCTACCGGCTCTGGCAGCGTGAAGGTGTAGGTCTGCTGCTGGCGGGGCGACAGCTCCACCTCCCAGACGGCATCGGCGCGGCCCGGTAGCTTGGCCACGAAGCGGTGACGCCCAGCGCGCACGCCGAGCTGAGTCGCGCCGTCTAGCACGTAGCTGTTGCGGATAGCGCTACCGCTCGAGGGGAAGCGCTCGTCCTCGAGCGTGGCGCCGGGCGGATCGGACGATAGCGTCAGCCTGACGACGCCAGCCTCGAGCGTCGCCAGATCGCGCTGAAACTGCGCGCGCTCTTCCGCGTCGATCTGCTTGCCGCCTTGGTCTAGGTATTTCTTGAACGCGTCGATGGCCTCGCCATCGCGCTCGAGCTTCATCGCGGTGATGCCGAGGTTGCCCAAGATCTTCCACGACGGAGACGCGCCGTAGGCGGCCTTGAACTCACGGTAGGCTTCCTCGTAGCGCGCTCCGTCAGGGTCTTGAAGCAGGTTGACACCGGCGGTGAAGTGGGTGCGCGCCTCGTCACTGATGGGTACGTCGGCCGCGAGCGCGGTGGTGGAGAGCGAAAGCGAAAGCGACAGCGCGAGCAGCGCTGTCGTCGTCGAGATACCGGAGCTGAGAGCCATGAGCGTGGTTGCCCGGCGGTGAGGGCCGGAGCCCTGAGCCTAACATCGGCCTGACGATCACTGAGCCGACGTTTGCTGTCCGACCAGGCGCCCGAATGCACCGACTGGGCCGGAAATGAGTGGGGAAATGTGGGCTTTGTGCGTCGCCGCTGCGCCGACGAAAGTTTGGCCCGCGGGGGAGGTGGCTGATAGCGACTGACG
>JAEYOT010000471.1 GCA_023411445.1 Pseudomonadota bacterium | reverse complement strand
GCCTGGCGGCGCTGGCCGTGCTGGAGGTGCAGCAGCACATCAGCGTGCCGCCGCCGATCGTGAAGGTGCAGCCCATGCTGCTCAGCGCGGACGACGTGGAGCTGTTCCGCGAGATCGGCCAGCAGCTGCAGAAGGACGCGGATGATCCGAACGTGTCGGCCGCCGCGCGCCGTTTCAACCAGCTGGTGGAGGACATCGCAGCGCACCGCATGGATCGGCGCGAGGTGTTCGAACGTTTGGGGCAGCTGGAGCGCGAGCTGTCGGAGTCCAGCGAGCTCGATCAGGCGGCGCTGGACGAGGGCCTCAAGGCGCTGGCGCGCGAGCTGGAGAAGAGCGGCATCACCAAGCCCGCCGCGCAGGCGCTGAGCGAAAAGCGCCTGGCGGACGCGGAGCAAGCCCTGCGCGAGCTGGCCGAGCGGCTGAAGAAGCAGGGCAACCCGCCCAGCAAGGCCGAGCTGGACAAGCTGCGCAGCGCGCTCGAGAAAGCCAGCCAAGCTTCCAGCGAGCACCTGGCCGGCATCGAGCAGCGGCGCCGGGAGCTGCAGCAAGAGCAAGAGAGCCTGCTGAAGAAGAAGCAACAGGGAGACTCCTCCGGCAAGACCGAGCAGAAGCTGGGTGAGAACCGGCGCAAGCTGGAGCGCCTCGGGCGCGACAAGGAGAAGGCGGAGCGCGGCAAGCAGAAGCTCAGCGAGCTGGACAAGCAGCTGGCCGAGGCCGCACGCCAGCTGATGCAGGACATGCAGGCCGCCGGCCAGAGCCTGGAGCAGGCGGCGGAAGACGTGAACCGCATGAGCAAGCAGCAGCTGAGCGACGAGCAAAAGAAAGAGATGCTCAAGCGCCTGCAGGAGCTGCGCGAGGTGCTGCGCCAGCAAGGCAAGGGCGGCAAAGAGCAAATGGATCGTATGCAGCGCTTCGGCGAGCGCGCGCGCGGCGGCGGTCAGCAGAAGCCGGGGCAATCCGGCAAGCCCGGCAGCGGCAGCCAGCCCGGTCAGCTCAAGCTCTCGCGCGGTCAAGGCGTGGGCGTGGAGGTGCCGATGCCGGGCACCGCGCCGGGAGCACCCGGCGGCAAAGATCAAGCGGACGGCCCGCCCGGCGGCGAGCCCGGCCAAGGCTACGGCACGGGCCACGATCCAAACGTCGCGGGCGAGGCCAGCAAGCTGGACGGCAAGACGGTGGACGTCTCGGCCGCCGGTGTGGACAGCGGCCAAGGCGCGGCTTCTGCCGAGGTGATCTACGGCGCCGCGGAGCGCGGCTTCGTCGGCCGGGGGTACCAGAAGGTGTTCACTGACTACCAGACGGTCGCCGAGCAGGTGATGGAGCAGGACGAAATCCCGCCCGGCTATCGTTTCTACGTGCGGCGCTACTTCCAACTGATCCGCCCGCGCGACTAGCGTTGTGCTCCGAGCGAAGCGTCACTTCAGCCGTTGGAGATCAAATGAGCGAGCCCGTCGACGAAGCCCGTGAGGAAGTGCAGGCCTTTCAGAAGCAGGTCGGCGCGCTGCGGGAGGAGATCGCGCGCGTCATCGTCGGCAACCGCGAGGTGGTCGACGGCGTCATCACCTGCGTGCTGGCCGGCTCGCACGCGCTCTTGGAAGGCGTGCCTGGCTTGGGCAAGACGATGCTGGTGCGCACGCTGGCGGAGTCCTTGGCGCTGGACTTCTCGCGTATCCAGTTCACGCCGGATCTGATGCCGGCCGACATCATCGGCACGGTGGTGGCCGACGAGTCGTCTCAAGGCGGGCAGGTGCGGCTGGAGTTCCGCAAGGGGCCGCTCTTCGCCAACGTGGTTTTGGCCGACGAGGTGAACCGCGCCACGCCCAAGACGCAGAGCGCCCTTCTGGAGGCGATGCAGGAACACCGCGTGACCGTGGGCAAGACCACCTACCAGCTGCAGGAGCCGTACTTCGTGCTGGCCACGCAGAACCCGCTGGAGATGGAGGGCACCTACCCGCTGCCGGAGGCGCAGCTGGATCGCTTCTTCTTCAAGCTGCTGGTGCCGTTCCCGACGCGAGAAGAGCTGCACACCATCATCGATCGCACCACCACGGATCAGGACATCAAGATCAAGCCCGTGCTCCAGCGTGATGACGTGCTCGGGATGCAGAAGCTCGTGCGGCGTGTACCCGTCGCCAAGCACGTGCAGGATTACGCCATCCGGATGGTGCTGGCCACGCACCCCGGCAACGCGGAGGCCACGGAGCTGGTGAAGCGCTTCGTGCGCACCGGCGCGTCGCCGCGCGGCGTGCAGGCCGTGCTGCTCGGCGCCAAGATCCGCGCGCTGTTCGCCGGGCGCTTTGCGGCTTCGATCGACGACGTGCGCGCCAGCGCCGTGCCGGCCCTGCGCCACCGCATCCTGCGTAGCTTCGAGGGCGAGGCGGAGGGCGTGGCGGAGGACAAGATCCTGGAAGAAATCCTGAAGAAGCTGCCCGAAACGAAGGGCTAGAGGCGCTTGGGCCTGCTGGATCTGTTCCGACCCAAGAGCGCGCCGCGCCGGGCGGCGGCGCGACGCGGCGCGCTGTTCGACGACGACTTCCAGAAGAAGCTGGAGTCGCTCGCGATCGTCAGCCGTCGCGTCTTCGCTGGTCGTATGCGCGCCGAGCGGCGGAGCAAGAAGAAGGGCAGCGGCGTGGAGTTCGCGGACCACCGCGATTACACGGCGGGCGACGACTTTCGCTCCGTGGATTGGAACGTGTACCAGCGCTTCGGCAAGCTGCTGGTGCGCCTGTTCGAAGAAGAAGAAGATCTGAGCATCTACTTCATCGTGGACTCGTCGAGCTCCATGAGCTTCGGCGACGGCAAGAAGTTCGATCACGCGCGCCGGCTGGCTGCGGCGCTGGCCTACGTGGGCCTCGCCAACCTCGATCGCGTCACGATCGTGAGCGCGACGGACGCGGTGGTGTCGCGCATGCCCACCACGCGCGGCAAGGGCCGGATTTTCAAGGTGTTCGAGTTCTTGAGTGAGCTGAAACCGGGCGGTACGACCGATCTAGGCGACGCCATGAAGACGTTCGTGGCGCAGCACAAGCGCCGGGGGTTGGCGGTGCTGATCAGCGATTTGTACGATCCGGCCGGCTTCGAGCGCGGCATCAACGCGCTGCGCTACGCGAAGTTCGAGCCGTTCGTGCTGCACGTGGTGGACGCCAAGGAGGCGCGCCCGGAGCTGAAGGGTGACGTGCGCTTGTACGACTGCGAGACAGGTGAGGAGCGCGAGGTCACGGTGACGGATAGCTTGCTGGAGGACATGGCGCGCGCCTTCGCCGACTACCAGCGGAGCATCGAGCGCTTCTGCACGTCACGGCAGGTGCCGTACTTCGCGGCGGACGTGAGCGTGTCGTTCGACGAGCTGGTGCTGCGGGTGTTCCGGCGCGGAGGGTTCTTGCGCTGATGGGGCTCGCCGGCCTACCGCTCAGCAGCCTGCTCGGCATCTTCGCGGCGGCGGGCGCCGTGGTGGTGGTGTTCTATGTCCTCAAGCTGCGCCGCCGCGCGGTGCCGGTGCCGTTCTCGCGCATTTGGGACAGCGTGCTGCGCGACAAGCAGGCAACGGAGCTGTTCAGCAAGTTGCGCCGGCTGCTCTCGCTCTTGCTGCAGCTCGCGTTGCTCGCGCTGCTCGTGCTGGCGCTGGGCGATCCCCGGCCCAAGGAAGATCTGCGCGACGGGCGCCACCTGGTGCTGCTGATCGACGGAAGCGCCTCGATGAAGGCGACGGACGTCAAGCCCAGTCGGCTGGCGCAAGCCAAGGCTGAAGCCGAGAAGATCGTGCGCGGCATGGGCGCTGCGGATCGTGCCATCGTGGTGCAGATGGGCAGCGTGCCCACGCCTCGCTCCTCGATGAGCGGCGATCAAACGGAGCTACTTCAAGCCATCGCCGCGGTCAGCGCCAGCGACACCAGCGCGGATTTGGAGGCGGGCCTCGCGTTCGCGCGCGACAGCCTGCGCGGCTTGGGCGGCGCCGAGCTCGTGGTGATCGGCGACGGCGCGCACGGCGACGCTGCGTCGGCTTCGCGCGTGAGCCTGGAGGGAGCCGAGCCACGCTTCGTCCCCATCGGCAGCTCGGGCAAGAACCTCAGCATCACGGAGTTTTCCGTGCGGCGCTACCCGCTCGATAAGTCGCGCTACGAGGTGATGCTGGAGGTGGGCAACCTCAACGACACGCCCGCGGACGTGGAGCTGGAGCTCTCCGGCGACGGCGTGATCGTGGACGTCACGCGGCTGAAGCTGGGCCCGAACGAGCGGCTGCCGCGCTTTTATCAGGACCTGGCCGGCGCCAGCCGCACCTTGACCGCGCGCATCAAAGCGGCGCCCGGCTTGGACGAATTGCCGGCCGACGACACCGCCTACGCGCTCTTGCCGGAGCGGCGCCGCGCCCGCATCCTGCTGGTGACGCCCGGCAACACCTACCTGGAAGCGGCGCTGTTGCTCGATGAATATTTGGACGTCGAGCAGGTCGCGCCGGGCGCGGCCTTGCCCGACGGCAAGTTCGACGTCGCCATCTTCGACGGCGTGGCGCCGCCGCTCACCGAGCAGATCGGCTCCGTGCTGTACCTCAACCCGCCGGCCGCCGCCACGCCGGTGCCGTACGGCAACGCGATCGAGGACTTCGGGTTCGACACCTGGGATCGCAAGACGCCCGTCCTGCGCTTCATGTCGATGGGCGATATCCAGGTCGCCAAGGGCAGGGCGTTCAAGCCGCGCGCCAGCGATCGCGTGCTGGGCGCGAGCGACTACGGACCGATCTTGGTGAGCGGCGCGCAGGGCGGTCACAAGTTCGTCGCGCTCGGCTTCGACCCGCGCGACAGCGATTTGGTCCTGCGCATCGCCTGGCCGCTGTTCGTGCTCAACACCATCAACGCTTTCATCGAGGAGGACACCGGCTACGTCTCCAGCTTCCGCACCGGCGAGGTGTGGCACGTGGCGGTCCCGGGATCGCTGAACGCCGTCAACCTGCTCGAGCCGGGAGGCGGTAAGCACGTGGTGCCGGTCAGTGACGGACGCGCGGTGTTCCGCGGGGAGCTTGCCGGCTTCTACAAGGTCACGGGCGGGACGGACGAAGCCGTGCTCGGGGAATTCGCAGCTAACCTGTCGGATCTGGACGAGAGCCGAATTGCCCCGGCCAAGGAGCTCACGCTGGCTGGTAAGAAGGCGAGCGCCGTGTCGATTGCCGCAGCCAGCCTGAAGAGCGAGGTGTGGATTTACCTCCTTCTCGCCGTGATCGCGGTGTCCTTGATCGAGTGGATCACTTACCACCGGCGGGTGACGGTATGAGCGAGCGAGCTCGGCGCTGGCTGTGGCTCGGCGGCTTGGGGGCGCTGCTCGTGGCTTTGGCAGCTGCGCTCTACCGCTTCGTGCTGGCGGCGCCGGCGGATGCCTTCAAGTGGCAACGTGCCGGCGTCAAGTACGAGCTGCTGGAGCCGCGCGCGCTGGCCGTCTTGCTGCTGGCGCCAGTCTTGCTCTACGTGCTGGGTAAGTCGCTGGCGGATCTGCCGTGGCAGCAACGCGCGCTGTCGGTGCTCTTACGCATCGCGTTCTTGCTGCTGCTGGGGCTCGGGCTGACGCGCCTCGTGCGCTCGGACGAGACGCACCGCGTGGCCACCGTGGTGCTGCTGGACGTGAGCGACTCCGTCGCCGAGGCCACGCTCGACAAAGCGCGCGGCGAGATCGAGAAGTTGTACCAGGCCAAGGGCGCACAGGATGTGGTGAAGCTGGTCGCGTTCGCGGCTCGCCCTCGCGCGGTGCCGCTCGAGCAAGACGGCAAGCTGAGCCTGCCAAGGTCCGCCGACCTGCGCTGGAAAGACGTGGAGGGCGCGAAGAAGACGGAGCCGGGCAGCAACGTGCAGGCGGCGCTTCAGCTGTCGTACGGCTTGTTCCCGCCCGGCTACCTGAAGCGCATCGTGCTCTTGTCGGACGGCTTGGAGACCGAGGGCAGCCTGCTGTCGGAGGCGAACCACGCCCGTCGCTTCGGCGCGCGCCTGTTCGTACGACCCTTCCGCGACCCGCCGCCCGGCGAGGTGGCGGTGCGGGCGCTGCGCCTGCCGGACAAGGTGGACATCGGTCAGCCCTTCGAGGTGACGGCGGAGGTGTACGCCAGCCGCGCTACCAGCGCCAAAGCGCGCCTGTACCAGGGCGAGACGCTCAACGGTCTCGACGGCGTGCGCGACGTGCAGCTCAAGGCGGGCGACAACGAGCTCAAGTTCAAGAGCGTCGTGCGCTTGGGCGGCGAGGTGACGTACGCGCTCAAGCTGAGCGATATTCCGCTGGGCGCCGATCGCTTCGCGCAGAACAACGCGATGGACGTCACGCTGGACGTGCCCGGCCGCCCGCAGATCCTCTACGTGGAGGGGCAGGCCCAGCGCGGTCGCGGCAGCTACCTGGTGAGCGCGCTGTCCGCGCAGCAGTTCGACGTGGATCTGCGCCCGCCGAGCGCCATGCCGGGCTCGCTCCGTGAGCTGGAGCGCTACGACTTGTTCATCCTCTCGGATGTCCCGCGCGAAGCGGTGAGCGACGCCCAGCAGGATCTGATCGAGCGCTACGTGCGCGATCTGGGCGGCGGCTTCTTGTTCGCGGGCGGCGAGTCCGGCTTCGGGCTGGGCGGCTGGGGTCACAGCACGCTCGAGCGTCTGCTGCCTGTGCGCATGGACGCGGAGCGCCGCAAGGAGATGCCGGGTGTGGCCATGGCGCTGGTGATCGATCGCTCGGGCTCCATGACCGGCTTGCCGATGGAGATGGCCAAGGCGGCCTGCCGGGCCACCGTGGAAACGCTCCAGGGCGACGATCTGATCGAGGTGATCGCCTTCGACTCCACGCCGCAGCGCTACGTGAAGATGCAGCCGGCGCGCTACCGCTCACGCATCCAGAACGACATCGCGCGGATTCAGCCGGGCGGCGGCACCGAGATTTTCTCCAGCTTGGACATGGCCTATCAGGACTTGTCGGTCGTCCAGGCGCGCAAGAAGCACGTGGTCTTGCTCACGGACGGCCAAGCGCCCGTGCAAGGCATCAAAGATCTGGCCACCGGCATGCTGGCGGAGGCGATCACGGTCACGACCGTGGGCCTGGGTGAAGGCGTGAATCAGGACCTGCTGCGCGCCGTCGCGGACGCAGGCGGCGGTCGCTTTCACATGGTGCCGGATCCGAACAGCCTGCCTAAGATCTTCACGCGGGAGACGGAGCTCATCGCGCAGCAAGCGGCGGTGGAGGAGTGGTTTCCGGTCGAGCAGGTCGGTAACGCGGACTTCTTGAAGGGCATCGCGGTGAGCGCGGCGCCGCTCCTGCACGGCTACGTCGCGACGCAGCTCAAGCCGGCGCCTGCCCAGCTCATCCTCCAGAGCGACCGCGGCGACCCCATCTTGGCGCGCTGGCGAGCCGGTTTGGGCTGGGCGGTGGCCTGGACCAGTGACGTGAAGAACAACTGGGCGGTGGACTGGCTGCGCTGGAGCGGCTTCTCCAAGTTCTGGGGACAGTTCGCGCGCGAGCACATGCGCGTGAAGCGCCGGCAAGAGCTGCCGATGCAAAGCGAGATGCGCGAAAGCACCGTGCGGGCCGTCGTCGACGCCTTCACTGCGGACGAACGCTTCGACAACACGTTGGAGTCCAAGCTCATCGTCACCGGTCCGGCTACCAGCAAGGGCAAGGGCGAGCGCCGCGAGGTGCCGATGCGACGCACCGCGCCCGGCCGCTACGAAGCCGAGCTTCGCCTCGACGAGTACGGCTCGTTCCTACTGCGCGCCGAGCACGCGCGCGTCGCCAAAGACGGCAGCCTGCAGCCCTTTGCGATGAGCTTCGGCCACGTCAGCAACCCGTACCCGCGGGAGTACGGTCGCTTCGAGCCGGATATCGAGCTGCAAGCGCGCGCTGCTACCGCCGCTGGCGGGTCGGTCGATCCCGAGCCGGCGCGCGTCTTCGATCCGCAGGGGGAGAAGATCACGTTCTACCGCCCGCTGTGGTCGCGGTTCGTGCTGGCGGCGATCGTCGTCTTCTTGCTGGACCTGTTGGTGCGCCGCGTCCGCTTGTTCGACCGCAAGTTCTTGCCGCGCGCGCGGGGCTGAGCACGAGGAAATCAAGCCGCCCACCCACGCCGGCCTCGGAAATACTACCGGCGTGGGCGAGCGGCTCGAAAGCCCGTGCTCGCGCTGCGAGAGCTTAGTTCTCGTCCTTCGTTTCGGCCTCGACCTTGTCGCCGGCGTTCTCGAGCGCCTCGCCGGTCTCCTCGGCGGCGTTCTCTGCGCCCTCCGCGGTCTTATCGGCAGCCTCGTCGACGTTTTCACCGGCGCGCTCGACGGGGCCGTCAGCGGGCTCCTTGTTGCCGCCGCAGGCGACGAGCGACAGACCGACGAGAACGGAAGCGAGAAGGATGGGTTTCTGCATGCGCCGGCTGTTAGCAGCCGGCGTGCCAGCGAAATCGCCGCGAATTTGCGGCCCGAGCGGCGCCCCTCAGCGACACAAACGTCTCACCGGCGCTAAAAGATCTCGGCGGGTGAGCGCAAGCGAGCGAGCGTTTGCTCGAGATCGAGCGGGAGCTTGGCCGTCAGCTGTAGCGGCCCGCTCGGCATTTCGAGCCGCAGCTGGGCGGCGTGCAGCGCCAGACGCTGCAGACCATAACGCTCGCGAAACAGGCGGTTGTGCTCGCCCTTGCCGTAGCGCACGTCGCCAATCAGCGGGCACGACACGTGCTTCAGGTGCCGTCTGATTTGATGCAGCCGTCCCGTCAGTGGCCGCGCCTCGACCCAGGCGTAGCGACCGAATTGCTCGATACGCTTCACGTGCGTGACGGCGGGCTGCGGCACGTCGCTGTTGTCGGGCCGCAGCGGGTGATCGATCACGAGGGACTCGGGCGGAGCACCCCGCACCAGGGCCCAGTAGATCTTGTCGACCTCGCGCCGCTCGAAGCTGCCGCACAACGTGCGCGCGTGCTCGGACGACAGCGCGAAGAGCAGCAAACCGCTGGCGCCCCGATCCAGCCGATGCACCGGATACACC
>JAEYOT010000438.1 GCA_023411445.1 Pseudomonadota bacterium | reverse complement strand
GTTCTACAGCCTGGGCTGGGGCCTGACGGACTTGAGCGCCAGCTGCTTTCAGCTGGAGCCACCTTCACGCGAGCTGCCGATGGGTGAGGAGCCGCAAGTGATCGCGCCGCCCTACGTTTGCCCCAATGACGAGCCGGTCGAGAGCCGCGCTTACGGCGTGGAGCTCATGCTGCGCCGCTCGTTCAGCAAGCGCTGGGGCGTCCTGCTCTCTTACACCCTTTCGCGCTCTGAGCGCACGGCTCGGTTTCTGCGCCTCGATGGCGGCCAGGACGAGGCCACAGTACCGAGCGAGTTCGACCGCACGCACGTGCTCAACGCGGCGCTCGGCTACCAGCTGGGCCGCGGCTGGCGCGCGGGCAGCCGGCTTTTGTTCTACACCGGCACGCCCTACTCCGAGCTCTCCGGCAGCTTGCAGGTGCCGCCCTATCACGCGCACCGCCATCCGGCGTTTTACAGGGTGGACGTTCGGCTCGAGAAGCGTTGGCAGCTCGGCGATAGCGCATGGCTCGCGTTCGTGCTCGAAGGGCAAAACATCACCCTCCAGAAGGAGAAAACAGCGCTCGGCCTGGATTGCGAAGGTATCGCCACGGGCCAAGGCGAGACGACCACTTGTAGCCAGTCCGAGGTGGGCCCTCTGACGATCCCAAGCGTGGGAATCGAGGCCTCCTTTTGACTTTATGCGCCGCCCCATGAAGGATCCGGGCGCGCCCGGCGAATAGGGTGAGAGTCCGGCATGCCCGCCCCCCGTCTCCTCCTCCCGCTCGGCGCTTGCGCGCTGGCCTTGCTGCCAGCCGGCGCCGCTGCGGACACGGGGAAGTGTGACGGGCCGAGCCTCACGGCCAGCTCCGCCTTCAGTCAGCGCTTTCCACGGCTCTTGGAGCAGGCCCGCTCAGAGCTGCCCAGACTCCACGGCATCGACGCCTGCGCTCAGGTCGACCTGCAGCTGGGCGAGCAGGGGGCCCGCCTGAGCGTGCTGCTCCCCGATGGCCGCGCCACCGAGCGAGAAGTGGCGCGAGCCGAGGACGTGCTGCCCAGCCTGCAAGCCCTACTGCTGGTGCCGGAGCCTGCGGCACCGACGGAGATCGAGCCCGCCGCTCGGCTCGAGACGCCGCTTCCGGCAAAGCGCCCAGCCAAGCGAGCGCTGCCGCGTCCACGCACAGCCAGGCCGCCCGCGTCGAGCCAGCAGAGGAGCGCCGATACTGCGCCCGTGCCAGCCAGCGCGAGCGAAAACGGCTTCGAGATTTCGGTCGTGACCGGTGTGCGCGCGGGTGATGGTCAGTACGGCTACGGCGGCGGCGTGCTGTCGTTCATTCAACTCAGCCGCTGGCTGATCGGCTTCCACGGACGCGCCGACGGCTACCGCGCGCTCTTGGGCAGCGATCCGGAGACCGCGCTGGCGCTGGGCTTGCTGCTCGGGCGGCGTTTTGCGCTCGGCTCTACCACGCTGGATCTCACGGCCGGCCCCGCGCTCGCGCTCCGCGGCGCGACGTTCGCGGAGGTCACCGAGGTCGCGCACACCGAGCAGATGGCAGCGCCTGTGACTTCGGGGCCGCCGCCCGAGCCGCGCGAGCGTGATATCGGGCCGGTGCCGCGCTTGCTGCTCGGCGCGCGCTGGGGCTTCAGCCCGCGCTCCGTGTTTCGCACCTTCATTGGTCTGGATGGTGAGCTGGGACCGCGCCGCAGCGACTACGCGGCGGAGGGCTTCGGAGTGTCGGGGCGCATGCCCGCGTACACGCTGGGCTTGTCGCTCGGCGCTACCTTGGGGACACGCTAGTGCAGCGGGGTCGGAGCCACGAAGCGCGAACCGCGGCCGCACCGATAGCGGACGCAGAGCTACTGCGCAGCGTCGCGCTGGGTCAGCTCGGCGCGCTGGGCGAGCTGTACGATCGTTACCAGGCGCCGCTGCGCTCGTTTCTGCTGCGCGCCACGCGCGACGCGCACGACAGTGACGACCTGCTGCAAGCCACCTTCCTGGCGGCGGCAGCCAGCGCCGCGCGCTACGACGGTCGCGCCTGCTGCCGACCGTGGCTGGTCGGCATCGCGGTGCAGCTGCTACGTCGGCGGCGTCGCTCGCTCGCGCATTGGCTGCGCGTGGTGGGAGCGCTGCACGCCACGCTGCCAGCCGCCAGCGATCCGCGCGGCTCTTTCCTGGCCAAGAGCGAGCTGGAACGCGCCCTGGGCCGCCTGAGCGAGGCCAAGCGCGTCACGCTGCTCTTGGCCGAAGTGGAGGGCATGAGCTGCCCGGAGATCGCCGAAGCGCTAGAGATCCCGCTCGGCACCGTGTGGACCCGACTGCACGCGGCGCGGCGCGAGCTCCGTGGCGCGCTCGCAGCGAAGAGCGCCGGAGGCGAGCCGTGAGCGCCACCTGTCCGCGCCTGTTCGAGGCGGAAGCGTGGCGCGATGGGCGCCTCACGGGCGCCGAGGTCGAGCGCTTTCAGGCTCACGCCAAGCTGTGCGCGAGCTGTAAGCAGGAGCTAGCGAGCCTCGCGGCGCTGGGCGAAGCGCTGCGCGCCAGCGAGCCGCCCACAGACGAGCTGCACGTGCGGCGCGAACGCACGCGCTTGCTCGCCGCCTTCGATGAGCGTCTGGTGCCTCGCGCGCGCTCGGCCCGGC
>JAEYOT010000435.1 GCA_023411445.1 Pseudomonadota bacterium | reverse complement strand
CCCCCGTCACCGACCCCGAGCCCCCTCACGCTGGCGCCGAGCTCCGCGCCGCCTCCGGCCATCCCGATCACGAGCGTGCTCGTGCTGGGCGATTCGCTCGCCGACGAGCGCGTCGGCGGTGGCGGCTTCGTCAAGCACCTGCGCCGGCACTGCAGCGGCGTCAGCTTCGACAACCGCGCCAAGGGCGGCTTCATGGTCAACCAGATTTGGCGGCAACTACAGTCTGAGATCCTGCCGGAGGGCGCGCGCTACTCGCACGCCATCGTGATGGGCGGCGTCAACGATCTGTACAGCGATCAAACCGCGAACCGCACGCTCGCGCGCATTCAGGCAGATCTCACACGCATCTACGACGCGCTGCGCGAGCGCGGCGTGCGCGTGATCGCCATCACGGTGACGCCGTGGGGCGGCTTCAAGCGCTGGTACAGCGAGGAGCGGGGCAGAAATACGCTCACGCTCAACGGCTGGATCCTGGAGCAGGCGGAACGCGGCCTGATCGCGGAGGCGGTCGATGCCTATCCGCTGCTTTCGTGCGGCGATCCAGCGCTGCTGTGCCCGGAGCTCAGCGCGCCGTACAAGGACGGGCTGCACTTCGGCAAGCTCGGGCATCAGAAGCTGGGCGAGGAGCTGACGCGCTCGGCTTTCCGCTCCTGCTCGGGGGACTGAGGCGCCGTCTGGCGCGCCACCATCTCCGCGTAGCGCCCCGAGCGCGCGAGCAGCTCCTCGTGAGTGCCTTGCTCCACGATGCGTCCGCCCTCGAGCACCACGATGCGATCGGCGTGCGTGATGGTGCTGAGCCGGTGAGCGATGATGAAGGTCGTGCGCTCGCGCAGTAGCTCGTCCAGCGACGCCTGGATGAGCTGCTCGCTCTCCGTGTCGAGGTTGCTGGTCGCCTCGTCCAAGATCAGGATCTGCGGGTCCGCCAGTAGCGCCCGCGCAATGGACAGCCGCTGGCGCTGGCCGCCGGAGAGCTTCACGCCACGCTCGCCGATCAAGGTGTCGTACCCTTCGGGCAAGCGCCGGATGAACTCGTCGGCGTTGGCGCGCCGCGCGGCGTCCAGCACCTCCTCGTCGCTCGCCTGGATGCGGCCGTACGCGATGTTGTCGCGCACGGTACCGTCGAACAAGAACACCTCTTGCTGCACCACGCCGAGCAGCGCGCGGAAGCTCTTCAGGCGGATCTGCCGCAGATCCACGCCATTTAGCAGGACCCGACCGGAGCTGGGATCGTGGAAGCGAGCGACCAGATCGGTCACGGTCGTCTTGCCAGCACCGCTCGGCCCGACCAACGCCACCACGCTTCCGCCCGGCACCGTCAGGTCGAGATGCGACAGCACCGGCACGTCCGGCCGGTACGAAAAGGAGACGTCCTCGAAGCGGAGCTCTTGCACGCGGCGCGGCGCGTCCACGGCGTCTGGCAGGTCCGGTTTTTCTTCGCGCTTATCCAACACGTCGAACACGCGATCCATGGCGGCGAGGCCGCGCTGCGTGTCGCTGATCGAGCTGGCGATCTGCATCACCGGATCCAGCAAGCGCCACACGTAGCCCTGAAACGCGATCAGCGTGCCCAGCGTCGCCTGACCGCGCACCACCAGGTAGCCCCCGAACGCGATGATGGTGAGCTGAGCGAGCGGCATGATCAGCTCCCAGATCAAGCCCACCGAGCGCTGCGTGCGCGTCGCCAACATCTGCTTACGAATCACGGTGTGGTGACCGACTGTGTACGCCAGCTGCTCGCGCTGCTCGCGGCCAAAGCCGCGCACCACCCGCACCCCCGAGAGGCCTTCGCTGACGCGCGCGTCGATCTCCTGCCGGTCCTGCCCCATCGACCGCCAAATGGCGCGGATGCGGCGCGCCCACAGGTTCTGCGCGAGCAAGATCGGCGGCAAGGCGATCATCACCGCGCTGGCGATCCGCCAGTTGAGCGTGAAGATGATGGACAGCGTCACGATCAGCCGCAAGGACGAGAGCAGCGGCGACAGCAAGGCCTGCTGCACGAGGCCGGTCGTGGCGTCCACGTCGCTCGATAGGCGCGAGAGGATGCCGCCCGTCTTCATCTCGTTGAGATCGCTGAGCGGGAGCCGCAGGATGCGCGCGAGCAGGGTCGAGCGCAGCTTGAAAGCCAAGCGGCTGGTGAGCAGCTGCTGGCGCAAGCTGCGCAGCCACGACACGGCCGCGCCGAACGCGAACAGCCCTGCCATCAGCAGGCCGACGCGCAGCAAGATGCTCGCCTTTTCGGCGGGCGAGCGCTGGGGATCCAGGATGACGCTGTCGATCAGGTACGCCGAGACCAGCGGCCAGGTCACGTCGATGGCGATGCCGATCAATGACAGCAGCACCAAGAAGGCCAAGCGCCCCAGCTCCGGCCGCAGCCACGCGGCGTAGCGTCTCGCGTTACCGGCGCTCGCCGCGCTCGCGGCGGGCGTCTGCGCACGCATCTGCTGAAACCAGCGGAAGCGCTTGCGCGAGGTGTTGAGCCGCGGCGTCATACCGACCCGCGCCGAGCCTCAGCCGGGTAGCGACGAAGCCGCCAGCTCGAAGGCCTTCAGCTCTTGCTCGGAGAAGTCCCGCTCTCCCAAAAAGGCGATACCCACGACGGCGCGGAGCGCCCCCGACGGCGTCCGCACCGGGATGGCTAGCGCGGCCTGCGCGTCAACCGCCTTGGCGCCGGGCCGCACGTCCCCGCTGGTGTCACTCTTCAGGTTGCAGGTGGCGACCGTTTCGTCCCGCTCCCAGGCGAGCCCCGCCATGCCTTTACCCTTGGGGATGGTTTCCGTGATCTTGACCACGGGTGGCGGAATATTAACAGCGCTGGACAACCTGAGCAGGTCCCCCTCGAGCAGGTGCACGGTGCCTGCGATGCCGCCCTGTTCCGCCAAGAAGGTCCTGAGCCATGCCTCGGTAGCCACGAGCGCAACGTAGTGCCCAGCTGGCGCTGGCGCAATCGGTTGGAAAAGCCGCGCTCCGTCGCCGGCCCCCTTGGAAAGTGCTGCTATGCTGCAGGAGCTGCTTTGAGCAATCCGCCCCTATCCGGCTTCAAGCCGCCGCAGCTGCACGAGCAGCGCTTCAGCGTCGCGTTCGATTACCCGGTCGTCTTCTGCCGCGGTGCCCTCACGCCGAGCGATCGCAGCCTGGTGTGGAGCATTTCACGCCGGGAGCCTGAGCGGCGGCACCCCGTGCTCACCGTGCTGGACGAGGGCTTGGTGCAGGCTCGGCCGACGCTGCCCGCCGAGGTGGAGCGCTACCTAGCCGCGCACTCAGCAGAGCTCGAGCTCGTCGCGCCCCCGCACCTGCTGCCCGGCGGCGAAGCCGCCAAGAACGACCCAGCTTTGCTGGTGGAGCTGCACCAGCGCTTGGCAGCCGCACGCCTGGACAAGCAAGGCGCGCTGCTCATCATCGGCGGCGGCGCCGTGCTGGACGCCGCCGGGTACGCTGGCTCCACCGCGCACCGGGGCGTGCGCATCGTGCGCATGCCCAGCACCGTGCTGGCGCAGAACGACGCGGGCGTCGGCGTGAAGACGTCGGTCAATGCCTTCGGCTCCAAGAACTTCTTGGGCACGTTCGCGCCGCCGTTCGCCGTCATCAACGACGCCGGCTTGCTGGACACTTTGCCGCTACGGGACACCCGCGCCGGCCTAGCGGAAGCGGTGAAGGTCGCCTTGATCCGCGACGCCGAGTTCTTTGCTTGGCTCGAGGCGCACGCCGCCCAGCTGCGCGAAGGCTCGCCTGCCGAGCTGGAATACGCCGTGCGGCGCTGCGCGGAGCTGCACCTCGGCCACATCGCCGGCGCTGGCGATCCCTTCGAGCGCGGCAGCGCGCGCCCGCTGGACTACGGGCATTGGTCCGCGCACAAGCTGGAGACGCTCACGCGGCACGAGCTGCGTCACGGTGAGGCCGTCGCAATCGGCATGGCGCTGGACGCCTGCTACGCCACTGCGCGCGGCATGCTGGCAGAAGCCGCGCGGGACCGCCTCTGCGCCCTGCTGCGGGCGCTGGGCTTGCCCAGCTACCACCCCGCGCTGCTGGCCGAAAAGGACGGCAAATCCGAGCTCTTGGACGGCCTCTCGGAGTTTCGTGAGCACCTGGGCGGCGCCTTGTGCGTAACCTTGCTCACCCGCATCGGCGCGGGCACCGAGGTTCACGAGATGGATACGTCCCTCATCGCTCAATCGATCCGCTGGCTCGGCGCTCAGCACGGCTAGCGCATGCGGCTACGCGAGCTGAACGACGCCGAGCTCACCTACTGCACCAACGTGCACCCGGGTGAGACACTCCCTGCCGTCAGGGCCCTCTTGCAGCAGCACGTGGTGAGCGTGAAGGCGGCGGTCGCGCCGACCGAGCGCTTCGGCGTGGGCCTGCGCCTCGCGGCAGCTGCGGCGCAGGCGCTCTCAGCGCCGGAGGAGCTCCAGCGCTTCAAGCATGAGCTCGACGCCGATGAGCTCTATTGCTTCACCATCAACGGCTTCCCTTACGGCACGTTCCATGGCGCCCAGGTCAAGGAGGACGTGTACCTGCCGGACTGGCGCGATCCCGAGCGCGCGCGCTACACGCAAGCGCTCGCGCTGATCTTGGCAGAGCTGCTACCACCCGGGGTCCAGGGCAGCATCAGCACGGTGCCGGGCTGCTTCCGGCCCTACGCGGCGGAGCCCGAGGCCCAGCGACGCATGGCCGACGCCCTGATCGACGTGGTCGCTCACTTGGTCCACATCGCCAGGACCCGAGACCGCCACATCGCGCTCGCGCTCGAGCCCGAGCCGCACTGCTTTCTGGAAACGACCGCGGAGGCGATCCAGTTCTTCGAGGGTCACCTGCTCACTACGCAGGCGCGCCGACGCTTGGTGCAGCAGGCCGGCGTGGCAGAAGCGGAGGCCGAGGCGCTGCTGCGACGGCACTTGGGCGTGTGCCTGGATACCTGCCACGCCTCGGTCGAGTTCGAGCCGCCGCTCGCAGCCTGGCGCCGCCTGCAAGCGGCCGGGATCGCGGTGCCCAAGGTGCAGCTGAGCGCGGGCCTGCGCTTGCCCCAGGCCACGCCCGAGCGCCTGCAGGCGCTCGGCGCCTTCGACAACGGCGTGTACCTGCACCAAACGGTCGTGCGGCGCGGGGACGCGCTGGAGCGCTTCGTGGATCTGCCGGCTGCGCTGGCCAGCGCCGGAGCGGACGGCAGCGAGTGGCGTGTGCACTTCCACGTTCCCATCTTCATGCGTGAGCTCGGCTTGTTCGAGAGCACGCAGGAGGAGCTGCTGCCGCTCTTGCACGAGCTCGCGCGCACGCCCGACTGTCCGCACTTGGAGGTGGAGACTTACACCTGGGACGTGCTGCCAGAAGCCTTCCGCCAGGTGACGATCGACGAGGCGATCGCGCGGGAGCTGCGCTTCGTGCTGGCAGCGCTCCGCGCTGGCGTCGAGGTCCCGGCGTGAAGGTGAAGACGCTGCTGCTCCTGGGCAGGACGTCCAACCTGCCCACGGCGTGGTCCAACATGCTGGCAGGCGCGGTGCTGAGCGGCGCCACGTTCGGCCCCAACACGTTGGCCGCGCTCGTGCTGTGCGGCTCCGCCTTCTACGAAGGCGGCATGTTCCTGAACGACGCGTTCGACGCGGAGATCGACGCGCGCGAGCGCCCGGGGCGCCCGATCCCCTCGGGCCAGGCGACGCGCGGCGCCGTGTTCGGCATCGGCTACGGCTTGCTCGCCGGCGGGCTCGTGCTGCTCGGCGTCGCTTCACTCTTCGGAGTAGCGCAGGGAGGCCTCTCGCCGGTCCTCGCCGGCCTCGCGACGTGCGCGGCCGTCCTGGTCTACGACCGCTGGCACAAGAGGCACGCCTGGTCGCCGATCGTGATGGGGG
>JAEYOT010000429.1 GCA_023411445.1 Pseudomonadota bacterium | reverse complement strand
CAAGGGGCGTGGGGGTTAGGGGGGTGGGGGGAGGGGTAGGGTGCCCACCGCGGGGGGACGCGGCGGCGAGGTGCCTTTTCAACCATAACCCCCTGCCCCGAGAACACAAGTGGCAAATGGGGATTTATCCGGGGCTAGGCGTTATGCCACTCCGCGAGGCGATCGTGCCCGAGCGCGCCGGATGCAGACGTTCTTCGCGGAGCGGCCCGTGAAAGGTGCGACGGAAAACTACACGGACAAGGCGCGAAGTCCGTCTCGACGGGAATAGTCTTTGGGCGTCCTGGTTCTAGCCGGCGAGCTTTTGGAAGGTTGCGACAACTAGAGACGGCTCGATTTCAGCCCACGCGGGCGCCCGCTCGGCGCGTGGACTCCTTTTCGCCGGATGTGCAGGCATCGGAGCAGCTGCATCCGGCAGTCCCCGCGCGCCCGGTGCCTATTGTTGACAGTGATCGAGATCTCTCTAGGATGCCGCCGCTCGAACCCCCGCACTGCATGAAACAGCGGACATTACCGCGCTCTTTGGAGGCCTGATGGCTACCGATGTGATGATTGAAGCGACTGGGCTGACGAAGCGATTCGGCTCTGTGCGCGCCCTGGACAAGGTGAGCTTCGAAGTCAGGAAGGGCGAGGTCGTCGGCTTCCTGGGCCCCAACGGTGCGGGCAAGTCCACGACCATGCGTATCCTCACGTGCTTCACCTCGCCGACCAACGGTACGGCCAAGGTGAAGGGCTTCGATGTGTTCGATGATCCGCTGGGTGTGCGCAAGAGTCTCGGCTACCTGCCGCAGCGCGCGCCGCTGTACGCGGACATGAGCGTGTACGACTACCTGCACTTCGCCGCGCAGATCCGCGGGCTAGACGACAGCACGTTCAAGAGCCGCCTGAAGAAGGTGATCGAGGTGTGCGGCCTCGCTCAGTCTCTGGGTAAGGACATCTCGACGCTGTCTCACGGCTATCGCCAGCGCGTGGGTCTCGGCCAGGCCCTGATCCACGATCCCCCCATTCTCATCCTGGACGAGCCGACCAGCGACCTCGACCCGAACGAGAAGGCCGAAGTCCTCAAGTACATCAAGGAGATCGGCCGGGATCGGACGATTTTGCTCTCCACTCACAACCTGAGCGAGGTGGAGGAGGCGTGCGCCCGCGCCATCATCGTGAGCAAGGGTCGCGTGGTGGCCGATGGGCCGCTCGACGAGATTCGCTCCAAGACCGGGCGCGTCCGCTACGTCGTCACGATCGACGAGTGGAACGCGGAAGCCGGGGCCAAGGCGCCCGGGCCCAAGGAGGTCGACGAAGCCCTGCGCAAGCTGACCGGCGCGACGGCCATCCGTGAGCTCCCGACCGACGAGAGCGCCCACAAGTTCGAGCTCTCCGGACCGCAAGACGGGGATCTCCGCGCCGAGATCTTCCGGTTGATGGTGGCCAAGAACTGGACGCTGCTCGAGCTTCGCCGCGACGCGCAGAGCCTGGACGCCGTGTTCCGCGACCTCACGCGAGGCGACGAGCGCCTCGACCGCGGCGAGGACTGGGACGACGAGGACGAGGACGAAGACGAGAGTCCTCGCAAGGCCGCCAAGGCGGGCGGCGCTGCCGCGGCTGCCGCGGACGACGACGAGGATGACGACGACGACGAGGATGACGACGACGATGAGGATGAAGACGACGATGACGACGACGCTGCCGCGAAGCAGCAGGGGAAGGGCTGAGCCATGTCGCCGATGCTGATCATCGCCAAGCGCGAGTTCCGCTCCTACTTCGACTCACCGCTGGCCTACGTGGTCATCTGCCTCAGCTTCTTGGTGCTGGGCGCCTTCTTCTTCTTGGTCGGAGGCGGCTTTTGGCAGACGGACCGCGCGTCCGTGGCCCAGGTGTTCGCCCTCTCGCCCTACGGCTTGGCCTTCTTGGTGGTGCCGGTCATCACCATGCGCCTGATCGCCGAAGAGAAGCGCAGCGGCACGCTGGAGATGCTGATCACGCTGCCCGTGAAGGACAGCGACGTGGTGCTGGGCAAGTACCTGGGCGCCATGGGCATGGTGATGGTGCTGGTGCTGGCTACTGCCGTGTACCCGATCGCGATGTTCAAGTGGCCGTGGAACTTGGGTCCGCTAGACACGGGTCCCGTGTACGCCGGTTACCTCGGGCTCACGCTGTTTTGCGCCGCGACCGTGGCGATTGGCCTGCTCATTAGCTCGCTCACCGACAGCCAAGCGATCGCCTTCTTCTTGACGGTGTTCGTGCTGCTCGGCCTGTGGTTGCTCGGTCGCTTCGCCCAGTTCGTGGGCGGCGCTGCCGGCAACGTGATGAACTTCGTGGCGTTCGACACCCGCCTGTCCGGCTTCTGGCGCGGGCTCATCGACACCCGCGACGTGGTCTTCTTCCTGTCGGTCACGGCCGTTTGCCTGGTCGTGTCCTTCCGCGCGCTCGAGCGCAGAAAGTGGGCGTGAGCCGTGGCTACGCAAGATCAAAAGCGCAAAGCAGCGACGCAAACCGGCCTGTACCTGATCGTGATCGTCGCGATCGCGGTCGTGGCCAACATGCTGTCGTTCAAGGCGTACACACGCATCGATACGACGCGCAACGAGCGCTACACGTTGAGCAAGGGCAGCGGGCGCCTGCTGGGCTCGCTCAAGACGCCGCTGCAGGTCGACGCCTACGTCAAGACCGGCTTGCCTCAGCTCGACGCCTTCGTGCGTGACCTGACGGACTTGCTCAAGGAGTACGAGCGCGAAGGCAAGGGCAAGTTCAAGTTCACCATCATCGAGCCGAACACGGACGAGCTCCGCGAGCAGGCCAAGGAGGCAGGCCTCCAAGAGCAGCCGTTCGGCGAAATGAGCGCCACCGGCGACGACCAAGCGTCCATCGCGCAGGGCTTCTTGGGCCTGGTGCTCAAGTACGGCAGCGAGAAGCTGGTCATGCCGCAGCTCGATTACCGTCAGTCCGAGGGTCTCGAGTTCTGGATCACCAACAAGATCCGCGAGATTCGCGACAAGGCCGACGACATCAAGCACCGCATCGGCGTCGTCACCAACAAGGACGAGCTGAAGCTGACCGACGGCAACCTGATGCCGAAGCAGCGCGGCGGCCAAGGCCCGAACCTCAAGGGCATCCTCGAGCAGGCCTTCCCCTTCTACAAGGTGGAGGAGCTGGACCTGAAGGACGGCGAGAGCGAGATCGACAAGGATCTGGCCGGCATCATCATCACCCAGCCGCAGAAGGACTACACCGAGAAGGAGCTACGCCGCATCGACGAGTTCATGATGCGCGGCGGCAAGAGCCTGGTGGTCTACGCCTCGGCCGTGAACCTGAAGCCGAACGACGCCAGCATGTCCGCGTCGCTGAACACCCACGGCTTGGAGAAGCTGCTGGACGGCTACGGCATCCACATGAACAAGGACGCCGTGTTCGACCATGGCGCGCAGTTCCGCGTGCAGGTGATGACGCAGACCGGGCAGCCCGCCTGGATCCGTCACCCCGGCATCGCGCACGTCGTCAACGACACGCGCATGGATGAGAAGGAGAAGCTGCTGGATACGGGCTTCGCCGGCTTCTTCCGCATGGACGAGGTGGTGCTGCCCTTCCCCAGCAGCTTGGAGCTGAAGCGCGACAAGCAGCCGCAGGACGTGAAGCTCGAGGCAGTGCTCCGCTCCACTCCCGCGACCAGCGTCGAGAAGTCGGAGACGATCGACATGAAGCTGCGCGAGCAGTGGCGGCCCAAGCCTCCGCAGCAGCAGCGCGTGCTGGCGGCCTACGCCGACGGCAAGCTGAAGAGCGCCTTCGCCGGCAACCCCGCCGACGGCATCACCCCGCCGGAGCGTGCGCCGCAGCCGTCGCGCGTGCTGGTGGTCTCGTCCAGCTTGTTCCTCACCAACCCCTTCGCCTACGCCGGCAACGGCCCCGATCTGGGCGGCCAGTTCCAGATGTTCGGCGCGGTGGGCGGTGACCCGCAGCTGCTCATGTTCGCTCAGCCGTACGCCAAGTACCTGACGCCCATGATCATCTCGCTCAAGAACACGCTGGATTGGATGAGCGGTGACTCGGACCTGATCGCGGCCAGCGCCAAGCTGATCGGCGACGCCAACTTGACCTACAGCAGCGTCTCCAAGCCCAAGTTCAAGGCCGAGGACGACGAGAACGAGATCAAGAAGAAGGACGAGGAGTACCGCGCCGCACGCAAGAACGTGCAGCGCAACGTGCAGTGGTGGCTGATCCTCGGCATGCCGGTGGCGTTCGGCGCCTTCGGCGTGCTGCGCTGGCGTAGCCGGCAGGCTCGCCGCCATGAAATCAAGTCCTGAGCGCCAGAATCAGAGCGAGACAACGACACCATGGCAATGACGACAGAGACCAAGCTGTACGTGGCGCTGGGCGTGCTGGGCGTGCTGGGCGGCGGCCTCTACCTCCAAAACAAGAAGGAGGCGGAGAACGCGGCCAAGTACTCGCTCAGCGGCCAGGCCGCGGCGCTGCCCAAGATCGACATCAAGGAAGAGGACATCAAGGCGATCGACAAGATTGTCCTCAACAAGGCCGGGGAGGACGGCGGCGCGCCCGTCGAAATCGAGCTCAGCAAGAGCGGCGAAGACTGGAAGCTCACCAAGCCGGTGGACGCCAAGGCCAACCAAGCCAACGTGACGTCCTTGCTGGACAACCTGAAGACGCTGAAGGTGACCGAGCAGATCGACGCCTCCACAGCCAACTACGCCAAGTACGGCGTGTCGGACGACAAGGGTCTGCACGCCGTGTTCAGCAAAGGCGGCACGGTGCTGCTGGACGCGCGCTTCGGTGAGAACGGCGGGCGCGGGCAGATGACGCGCATCGCCGGCAAGGACGGCACTTACGCGGTCAAGGGCTACTCCAGCTACTTGTACGCCCGCGACGCGAAGGGCTGGCGCGACATGACCTTGTTCAAGTTCGAAGAGGGTGACGTCACGGCGGCCACCATCACGAACGAGCACGGCAGCTTCAGCTTCACCAAGGACGGCGAGGACTGGAAGGGCAAGTTCGCCAAGGCCAAGGGCGGCGCGCCCGAGGCGATCAAGGACTTCGACGACGCCAAGGTGAAGGACTTCGTCCGCGCCTACAAGACGCTGAACGCCGATGGCTTCGCCGAGAAGGAGAAGACCGCGGCCGACGTGGGGCTGGACAAGCCGCTCGCGAGCATCGTCATGACGCTCAAGGATGGCGCCAAGCGCGAAGTGGCGGTGGGTGCCAACGCGGAAGGCTCGAGCCGCTGGGTCAAGGTCAGCGGTAGCGAGGAGATCTGGAGCATCAGCAGCTGGGCCGCCGACTGGGCCACGTCCGAGCTGAAGAAGTTCCAGAAAGAGAAGAAGGATCAGGACAAGGACAAGAAGCCGGCCGGCGGCGATCCGCACGGTCACTGAGCCCAGACAGCGCTATAACGGGAGGCATGCGGGCGATCGCCGGCTGCCTCCCGTTGCTGCTTTGTGGCCTCCTGCTCGGCTGCCAGCGACGCCTGCCCGGCCCCGCCGAGTGCCGCGCCTTCGCGCTCGCCTCGATCGGAGTCAGGCCGTCGACGCCGGCTAGCGTGCTGTCGCAGCACCCAGAGCTGTACGAGCGCGCGGAGTCGCTCACCCAGCAGTGTCTGACGACGCCGTGGGACTACGAGCTGCTCGCCTGCGTGACGAACGGCCAGAGCAGCCGCGCGTGCTTACGCAGCTTCGAAGCGCGGCGCCTGACCAGCCGGTGAGCGCCTGGCTCAGGAGGCCGGCACTACCTCGAGCTGCAGCTGGTCGGAGGCGAGCTCCACCTTGACGGTGCCGCCGCTCGTCGCTGACGCGAGCAGGGTCTGCGCCAGCGGATCTTGCAGCTCCTTGACTAGCGCGCGCTTGAGCGGGCGCGCGCCCAGCGCCGGCTCGTAGCCGAGCTCCACCAAGCGCTGCTTGGCGGCGTCGCTCACCTCCAGCTTGAGCTTGCGCGGAGCCAGCAAGCGAGACAGCTCCTGCAGGCGAATGTCCACGATCTTCCGGAGATCTTCCTTGCTCAAGGGCCGGAACACGATCACGTCGTCCAGGCGGTTCAGAAACTCCGGGCGAAAGAACTCGCCCAGGCGCTCGAACAGCACGTCGCGCAGGGCCTGCCGGCCATCTTCCGACTCGAACAGCTTGGCGTCGGCGTCCAAGATGCGCTCCGAGCCGATATTGCTGGTCATGACCACGACCGTGTTCGAAAAGTCCGCCAAGCGGCCGCGGCCGTCCGTGAGGCGCCCGTCGTCGAGAACCTGCAGCAGCAGGTTGAACACATCTTGATGAGCCTTCTCGACCTCGTCGAAAAGCAGCACCGAGTACGGCCGGCGCCGGACGGCCTCCGTGAGGAAGCCGCCCTGGTCGCTGTCGGCGTAGCCGGGCGGGGCGCCGATCAGGCGCTGCGCCATGTGCCGCTCCATGAACTCGCTCATGTCCAGGCGGGTGAGCGACCCTTCGTCGTCGAACAGGAACTCGGCCAGCGCCTTGGCCAGCTCGGTCTTGCCCACGCCGCTCGGGCCGAGCAGGAGGAAAGAGCCGATCGGGCGCTTGGGATCGCGTAGGCCGACGCGGCCGCGCCGGACGGCCTTGGAGACCGCCGACAGCGCGTGATCTTGCCCCACGATGCGCTCCCCCAGCCTGCTCTCCATCTTCAGCAGCTTTTCAGCCTCTGCTTCCAGCATTTTGTCGACGGGAATGCCGGTCCAGCTCGCCAGCGTGGCCGCCACGTCCTGCTCCTGCAGCTTGGGCGAAGCCGGCGTGGCGCCCTGGCTCCGCGCGGCCTCTTCGGCTTTGGCGAGGCGCGCGCTCAGATCCGGCAGCGTCACGTGCTCCAGCTCGCCCAAGCGAGCGAAGTTCTTCTCGCTGCGGGCGCGGTCCCGCTCGGCTTCAGCCGTCGTGAGCTCCTTGCGCAGCGCCTCGATGGCGGCGGTCACGCTGCGGCGTCCTTCGATCTCGCTGCGGAGCGACGCCACGCGTGGGGCGAGCGCCGCGTGCTCGGCTTGGAGCCTTTCGGACAGCTCCTTGGCGGCCTGGTCTTCCTCGTCCGCCAGCGCCACCAGCTGCGTCGTGAGCGAATGCAAGCGGTGCACCAGGCGATCCAGCTCCAGCGGCATGCCGTCAGTCTCGACGCGTTTGGCCGCCGCCGCTTCGTCCAGCAAGTCGATGGCGGCGTCCGGCAAGCGGCGCTCTTGCACGTAGCGCTTGGCGAGCTCCACCGCCGCCACCACGGCGCGATCTTGGATCGGCACGCCATGGTGCTGCTCGATGCTCTGCGCGACGCCGCGCACGATCTCGATCGCGTCGGCGACGCTGGGCTCCTCCACTGCGATTTCGGTGAACGAGCGCGCGAGGAGCGGATCTTTTTCGCTCAGCTTGCGCAGGCCTTCCAGCGTCGTGGTGGCCAGCACGCGCACGTCACCGCGAGAGAGCGCCGGGCGCAGCACGTCACCCAAGCTGGAGCCGGTGGGGCCCTGCCCCAGCAGCTGCTCGAGCCCGGGGATCACCAAGATATCCTGCCGGCTCGAGCTGCCGAGCGACGCCAGCACCTTGCGCAAGCGCTCCTCCACCTCACCGCGCAGGCGCGTACCGGCCACCACCGCGCTCAGATCGAGCTCGACCAACCGCGCGCCAACCAGCCGCGCCGGCACGTCCCCCGCGGCGATGCGCCGCGACAGCGCGCGGATGATGGCGCGCTTGCCCACGCCCACATCACCGACCAGCAGCGGGTGATGCTTCTGGCGGCGCTCCAAGATCGTCACCAGGCGCCGTACCTCGTCGGCGCGCGCGATCACGGGATCGCCGCCGCTTGGTCCCTCCAGCACGGTCTTGGTGAGCTCCGGCAGCGCGGGCGCCTCCGGTCCGGCGGCGTCCGACTTCTCGTCCAGCGCGGCCACGTGGCGTCGCAGCGAGCCGGGCGCGACGCCGAAGGCCGACAAAATCTCCCCGGCGGCGCCACGGATCTCCTGAGAGAGAGCGTTGAGCAGGTGGGCAGAGGTGACACG
>JAEYOT010000383.1 GCA_023411445.1 Pseudomonadota bacterium | reverse complement strand
GCTGTGCAGGACGTGCAGGAGCCGCCCGCTACCGGCGTGGCTGCGGTGCCCAGTGGCGGCGGCGCAGCTTCCGCTGGTGGCTCGGCTTCCGCTGGCGGCGGTGCGGCGCCCGGTGCGGCGGCCATCGCCAGTACGCCGCCGGCTCCGGTTGGCGCGCCTGGCGAGCTCCAGCTGGAGATCGCTTCGATCCGCGGCATGCTCGAAGCGGACGCGCGCGGTGGCGTGATGCGCCGGCAAGATCGCTTGCAGGCGTGCTGGGCGGAGCCGGGCAATCAGCAGAGCGGCACGCTCACGTTGAAGATCGGCATCGATGGCGCGGGGAGCGTCTCGTACAGCAAAGTGATCGGCGGCGACTTGAGCGATACGCCGCTCGCCGCGTGCCTGCTGCCCGTCTTCTACAAGATGGGGTTCGCCGCGCCCGGCTCCGGCAGCGCCCATTTCGAAATCACGCTACGCACGCCGCCGCGCTAGCGTTGTCTCGGTGCTACGCCGTCGTTTCTCGCGCTGCCGCGCTGCTTTGGCGCCCGAATAAAGTTCAAAGTAGCACCATCGAGCCGGCCGACGGGGCGGTCGCGAAATCATTGTGATTTTTAAGTTCAATTTGGAACAGTGCGCAGCGCATCGATCAGGTAGATGCGCGAGCGCGTCCTCCCCCGCGCCGGCGCATCCGCGAGCGTGAGCGCCCCTGGCGCACGTAGACCGCGACAATTTTGCCCGTAACCTTTCCGAAACCGGGGGCCGGGCAAGGTCCGCGATGAAGTCGGGCGCTGATGATGGTAATGCGGTCGCCTCGAAAAACCATGGACACGGCCGCAGAAGAGCTCCCCCGCCTGGTGATCGAAGGTCTGACTCCGCAGCTGGATGGGGGGCGCTACCCCATCAAGCGGATTTGGGGCCACGTGGTCGACGTGGGCGTCAACATTTTCAAAGACGGCCACGACTTGATCGCGGCGCACGTGCTGTACCGACCTGTCGGCACCAGTGAATGGCGCACGGCGCCGCTCGCGTACCACTTCGACGTGGATCGCTGGTTCGGCTCGTTCAAGCCGGATGAGCTGGGGCGCTGGGAGTACACGGTGGAAGCGTGGCCGGACCGTTACGGCACCTTCCGCAGTGACTTGGGCAAGCGCCTGAACGCCGGGCAAGACGTGCGCTCGGAGCTGCTGGAGGGCGCGGATATCCTGACGAAGCAGGCGCGCTTCCTGAAGGGTGAGGCGGCCAAGCGCATCCGCGAGGCGGCGCAGGTGCTGGCGGATCCGCGGGCTAGCTTGGAAGAGCGGCTGCGGGTGGCGTTCGCCGATGACGTGGTGGAGACGGTGCGGGCGCCGCTGTTGCCGGGCGACGCGACGCGCTCGGAGATCTTGCCGCTGATCGTGGATCGTTTGGAGGCGGGCTTCAGCGCTTGGTACGAGCTGTTTCCGCGCTCGCAGGGCAAGGTGCCGGGCAAGCACGGCACGTTTGCGGACACGGCGCAGCGCTTGCCGGAGATCGCGGCGATGGGCTTCGACGTGATTTACCTGCCGCCGATCCACCCGATCGGGGTGGCGCACCGCATGGGGCGCAACAACTCGGTGACGTGCGAGCCGCACGATGTGGGTAGCCCTTGGGCCATCGGCGGCGAGGAGGGTGGCCACACGGCGATCCATCCGGAGCTCGGCACGATCGAGGATTTTGACGCGCTGGTGAAGGCGGCGGCTGAGTTCGGCATCGAGATCGCGCTGGACTACGCGCTGCAGTGCTCGCCCGATCATCCGTGGGTGAAAGAGCACCCGGAGTGGTTCTTCGTGCGGCCGGACGGCACGCTGCGCTACGCCGAGAACCCGCCGAAGAAGTACGAGGATATCTACCCGATCAACTTCTGGTCGGAAGACCGTGAGAACTTGTGGAACGCCTGCCGCGACGTGCTGCTCTACTGGGTGGAGCACGGCGTGAAGATCTTCCGCGTAGATAACCCGCACACCAAGCCTTTGGCCTTTTGGGAGTGGGTGATCCAAGAGGTGCAGGCGCTGCACCCGGACGTGATCTTCTTGTCCGAATCCTTCACGCGGCCGAACCGCATGAAGAGCTTGGCCAAGCTGGGCTTCACCCAGAGCTACACGTACTTTACGTGGAAGAATTCGAGCTGGGAGCTGCGTGAGTACCTCACGGAGCTGACGCGCACGGACATGGCCGAGTATTACCGGCCGAACTTCTTCGCCAACACGCCGGATATTCTGCACGAGTACTTGCAGCACGGCGGACGCCCGGCGTTTCGCATCCGCTTGGTGCTGGCCGCGACGCTGTCGCCCGTTTACGGCATCTATTCGGGCTACGAGCTGTGCGAGCACGTCGCCGTCAAGCCCGGCTCCGAGGAGTACATGGACTCGGAGAAGTACGAGATCAGGGTGCGCGACTGGAACGCGCCGGGCAACATCAAGCAGGACGTGAGCCGTCTCAACCGCATCCGCGCGGAGAACGCGGCCTTGCACGCGCTCACGAACTTGGAGTTTCTGCGCACGGACTACGACGGCATTTTGGCGTACCGCAAGTACGCGCCCGGCAACGAGCTGATCGTGGTCGTGAATTTGGACCCGCACCAAGCCCACGAGACGATGGTGGAGGTGCCGATCGCGGCGATGGGGATCGGCGAGCACGAGGCCTACGAGGTCGCGGACTTGCTCACCGGCAATCGCTACACGTGGCGCGGCTCGCGCAACTACGTGAAGCTGGACCCCAACGAGCGCGTCGCGCACGTCTTCCGTGTCTCCCGTCGACTGTGAGAGTCTCCATGCGAACTCGACCTGGCTCCCCTTATCCGCTCGGCGCAACCTGGGACGGCGAGGGCGTCAATTTCGCCATTTTCTCGCAGCACGCCAGCTCCGTGGAGCTGTGCTTGTACGACAAGGACACGGCCGACAAAGAGGTCATTCGCATCCCGCTGGTCGAGCGGACCAACCGCGTGTTTCACGTGTACTTGCCGGACGTGCGCCCGGGCCAGCTCTACGGCTACCGCGTGGATGGTCCGTACGCGCCCGATCAGGGCCACCGCTTCAACCCGAACAAGCTCTTGGTAGATCCGTACGCCAAGGCCATCTCGGGCGAGATCCGCGGCTTGGACGAGATGTTCGGCTATCGCTTGCGCCACCCCGAGGGGGATCTGTCGAAGAGCGAGCTGGACAGCGGGCCTTACATGCCGAAATCCGTCGTGGTCGAGACGGCGTTCAGCTGGGGCGATGACCGGCCACCCAAGGTGCCGTGGTCGCGCACCTTGATCTACGAGTGCCACGTGCGCGGCATGACCATGCGGCACCCGGACGTGCCCGGGCACCTGCGCGGCACGTATCTGGGCTTGGCGAGCGATCCGATCATCGACCACCTCAAGTCCTTGAACGTGACGGCGGTGGAGCTCTTGCCCATCCACCACCCGGCTGGTGAGCGCCGGCTGGAGGATTTGAACCTCACCAATTACTGGGGCTACAACACGATCGGCTTCTTTGCGCCCGACCCTCGCTACGCCACGGGCGCGATGGGCCAGCAGGTGACGGAGTTCAAGACCATGGTGAAGGCGCTGCACCGCGCCGGCATCGAGGTCATCTTGGACGTGGTGTACAACCACACCGGCGAGGGCTCGCAAGACGGGCCGACGGTGTGCTTCCGCGGCATCGACAACGCGTCGTACTACCGCCTGAACCCGAGCAACCCGCGGCACTACGTGGACTTTACCGGCTGCGGCAACAGCTTCAACGTGCTGCACCCGCGCGCGCTGCAGCTGGTGCTGGATAGCCTCCGTTACTGGGTGACGGACATGCACGTGGACGGTTTTCGCTTCGATTTGGCGTCCACGCTGGCGCGCGACCCGTACGAATTCGACTCGTTTTCGCGCTTCTTCGCGCTGGTGCAGCAAGATCCGGTGCTGCAGTGCGTGAAGCTGATCGCCGAGCCGTGGGATCTCGGTCCCGGCGGCTACCGGCTGGGCGGCTACCCGCCGGGCTGGGCGGAGTGGAATGGCCGCTACCGCGACTGCATCCGCCGCTTCTGGCGCGGCGACGAGGGGCAGGTGCCGGAGCTCGCCTCGCGCCTCTCCGGCTCGAGCGACATCTTTCACGGAGGCGATCGCGGGCCGTACGCCAGCATCAACTTCGTCACGTGCCACGACGGCTTCACGCTGCGCGATCTGGTCAGCTACGAGCGTAAGCACAACGAGGCCACCGGCGAGGACAACCGCGACGGCAACTCCGACAACGCCAGCAAGAACTGGGGCGTGGAGGGGGAGACGCGCTCCGTGCAGGTGCAGCGCCTGCGCGACCGCATGATGAAGAACATGCTGGCCACGCTGGCGTTCTCGCAGGGCGTGCCCATGATTTCGCACGGCGACGAGCTGGGGCGCACGCAGAGGGGCAACAACAACGCCTACTGCCAGGACAACGACATCAGCTGGGTGCAGTGGGACATCGACGAGTCCCGGAAGGAGCTCTTGGACTTCGCGCGGAAGGTGTTCGCCATCACGCGCACCAATCCGCTCTTTCGCCGCCGCCGCTTTTTCGCAGGTGGGGCGATTTCGGGCGGCGTGAAGGACGTCTCCTGGATTCGGCCCGATGGCGGAGAGATGACCCTGGAAGATTGGGGCAACCCGAAAAACCACATCCTGGGCATGCTGATCCCGGGTGAGGCATCGGACGACGTGGACGAACGCGGCCGGCCGAACCGCGGGCAGTCCCTGCTCCTGCTCCTGAACGCGAGCAATCGCTCCCATAAGTTCTCCTTGCCGACCCTGCCCCCGAAGGGGGTCTGGCAGGAGGTCGTGAACACTGCCCAGGACACGCAGCGCATCCAGAGGGGCAGCGGAATCAATGTTGCACCCCACTCACTTGTGCTGCTTTGCTACCTCCCCGACTGATGGCTTCCTTCATCCGCACGTCAGGTTTTCAATCCTCCGACCCGGTCTTGCTCGGGGACGTGGAGAAGCTCACCAGTCTGATCGAGGATCGCTCCCACGATCCGCACGCCGTGCTCGGCGCCCACCCGGCGCAGCACGGGGGTGGGGAGGGCGTGGTGATCCGCGCGTTCCACCCGGACGCGGTCGGATGCGAGGTGGTCATGGGCGGCAGCAGCTGGCCCATGGCGCTCCTGGCGGGCGGCGTGTTCGCCGTCTTCCTGGCTGGGCACCGCCTGCCCCTCGACTACAAGCTGCGCTTCCGCTTCGCTGACGGCCAGACCTGGGAGCGGGAAGATCCGTATCGTTTTCTCCCCTCCCTGGGCGATATCGACCTGCACTTGATCGGTGAGGGCAACCACCGTCGCCTGTGGGAGGCGCTCGGCGCCCGCCCGAAGGTGATGAACGGCGTGCAGGGCGTCGCCTTTGCGCTGTGGGCCCCCAACGCCTCACGCGTCAGCGTGGTGGGCGACTTCAACCGCTGGGACGGTCGTTTGGTGCCGATGCGCGCGCTCGGCAGCTCCGGCGTTTGGGAGATCTTCGTGCCCGGCGTCGGCTCGGGCATGCTCTACAAGTTCGAGATCAAGACGAAAGAGGGCGCGCTGCGCCTCAAGGCCGATCCGCTGGCGCGCGAAATGGAGCATCCGCCCGCCACGGCCTCACGGGTCAGCGTTTCGCACCACCAGTGGAAGGACGACGCGTGGCTCAAAGCCCGCGCCGGCAAGGACATCTTGCGCGAGCCGCTCAGCGTGTACGAAGTGCACCTGGGCTCGTGGGCGCGCGTGCCGGAAGAGGGCAACCGCTGGCTCTCTTACCGAGAGATCGCGCCTCGCTTGGTGGAGCACGTGCAGCGCCTGGGCTTCACGCACATCGAGCTGATGCCGATCGCCGAGCACGCGTTCTACCCGTCCTGGGGTTACCAAGTGACGGGCTACTACGCGCCGACGGTTCGCTACGGCACGCCCGATGATTTTCGCTACTTCGTGGACTATTGCCACCAACACGGCATCGGCGTGATCCTGGATTGGGTCCCGGCGCACTTCCCGAAGGATGACTTCTCGCTACGCCGCTTCGACGGCAGCGCCCTCTACGAGCACGAGGACTCACGACGCGGCGAGCACCCGGACTGGGGCACGCTCATCTTCAATTTCGGTCGCTTGGAGGTCCGTAACTTCCTCGTGGCCAACGCGCTGTACTGGCTGCAAGAGTTCCACATCGACGGCTTGCGCGTGGACGCAGTCGCCTCGATGCTTTACCTGGATTACAGCCGCAAGGATGGCGAATGGGTGCCTAACCCGTACGGCGGCCGCGAGAACATCGACGCCATCGAGTTCTTGCGCATGTGCAATGCCGTCATCCGGCAGGAGTGCCCCGGGGCCTTCACGATCGCGGAAGAGTCCACCGCGTGGGGCGGCATCACCAGGCCGCCGGAAGAGGGCGGCCTTGGCTTTCACTTCAAGTGGAACATGGGCTGGATGCACGACACGCTCGGCTTCTTCCAGAAGGAGCCGGTGCACCGGAAGTTTCACGTCGATCAGCTGACCTTCTCGATGCTCTACGAGTACACCGAGAAGTTCATCAACAGCATCTCTCACGACGAAGTGGTGCACGGCAAGGGCTCCGTCGTCGACAAGCTGCCGGGCGACTTCTGGCAGAAGCTCGCGAACCTGCGCCTGCTCATCGCCTACCAGTTCACGCGTCCCGGCAAGCAGCTGTTGTTCATGGGCACCGAGTTCGCCCAGCACAACGAGTGGAACCACGACGCCAGCCTGGATTGGCACATCGCTGACCATCCGCAGCGCCGCGCCTTGCAGGACTACATCGCCGAGCTGTCCAAGCTGTACAAGGCGACGCCGGCCATGTGGCGGCAAGATCCGAGCGGCGACGGCTTCGAGTGGATCGACTGCGCCGATCGCGAGAACACCGTGCTCTCCTTCTTGCGCAAGGACGGCAACGACCACGTCGTGGTGGTGCTCAACTTCACGCCGGTGCCGCGCGACAACTACCGCGTGGGCGTCCCCACCGCTGGCCGCTACGTGGAAAAGCTGTGCAGCGACGACATCCGCTTCGGCGGCAGCGAGTACCAGACCACGACGGTGGTGGAGACCGATCCCATCCCGGTGCACGGCCGCCAAAACTCGATCAAGCTGCAGCTCCCGCCGCTCGGCGCGTTGATCTTGGCGCCGATGCGTTGATCTTGGCGCCGACGCGCTGAGCTCCGGCGCGTCGCGCGTTGCGCGTTCGCGTTCCGCGGTCGCGTTGCGCGATGTGGGCGATCGTGCGCGCGCTAACGTCGCGCTTCGCGAGAGCAAGGATGCTTGTCTTTACTTTCGTGATCGTAAAGGGGCGAGCCGACAGAATGCTTGCCTGCTTTTCCTAGGGCCGGCGCCGCCATGTCACGGCACCGCGAGAGAGCCTGCGTAGCCGCAGATGTATTGGAAGATTCACAGTTTGCGCAGACTCGCGATCTCGCGATCTCGATTTTTGATCCATCGAATCGACCAAACTCAACCACAAGGCACATGTTGGCCTTGCGATACGTCCCGTTGATCGTGGCCGTGACGGTGGCCTGTGGCAGTAGCGGCAGCTCGACGGACGAGGGCGGAGGCGGCAGCGCCGGCGCACCGGGCGCGGCGGGCAGCGGCATGAGCAGTGCCGGAGCCGCCAGTGGTGCTGGCGCAGGCGACGGAGCCGGTGAAGGCGGCAGCAGCGCCAACGCGGGCTCAGGCTCCGGCGGAGCGGGCGCAGCAGCGAGCGGCGCAGCAGGCGGCGCCGCGGGCTCGGGCGGCTCCTTCGTCGCGGGCGGCGAAGGGGGAACGGCTTCCGGTCCGGCGCTCGATTGCGGCAAGAACGGCGTCGCGATCGAGAACGCGGGCCCAACCGCGAACCGCGTCAACTACGTGATCTTGGGCGACGGCTATGACGCGAACGGCGTGAGCACCACCTTCTTGCAGCACATCGAGGTTGCGATGCAGAAGCGCTTCAGCTCGCCCATCGGCGAGCCTTACGGGCGCTACCGCAAGTTCGTGAACATCTGCGCGATCAAGACGGTGAGCCAAAACAGCGGCATCGGTAACGGCCCCACGCCCTTCTCCTGCACCGGCGACGACGAGAGCCGCCTGGCCAACTGCAACACCCAAGCCGCAGAGGCTGAGCTCGACGCGCAGCTGCCCGACACCTTCGAGGTGGATTGGCACGCGATCGTGCTCAACAACAATCGCTGGTGGAACACCGGTAGCCCCTGGATGCTGTGGTCCGGCGCCCACGCGGACGCGGACGGCGCGGCGCTGCACGAAGGCGGCCACGGCTTCCACCAACTAGCGGACGAATACTCCGGCACCAGCAGCAACTGCGGCGAGTTCAACGAAGTGAACTCCACCGCCAACGCCAGCACCACCAACGGCAAGTGGACGCTCTGGCTTGGCTACGACGACGTCGGCGCGACCGGCATCCAAGGAACGATTCAAGGCAGCCGCTACTGCAGCAACACCTCCGGCCAGTATCGCCCCAGCGACAACTCGATGATGAACAGCCTGTTCGGCGACGATCCGGACACCAGCTTCAACCCCGTGTCGCGCGAGAAAATCATCATGGACATCTGGCGCATCGTGAAGCCGGTGGACAGCGTCGAGCCGGCGGCAGGCGCCGTCGCCGCGCCCACCACGCTGCGCGTGAACGTGATCGATCCCGCCGTGATCAGCGTGGACTGGAGCGTGGACGGCAACGTGGTGGCGAAAGCGGGTGGAACCTCCTTCAACGTCGCCGCTGCCAACCTACCGAGCGGCGAGCACACCATCGAAGCCAAGGCCTACGACAACGCTACGGATGCGCTCGTGCGCTACAACACCGGCACCTGCGCCGATATGCAGCGCTGCTGGCGTCGCGACGCCTGGAAGAGCTCGCAGCAGACGGTCAGCTGGACCGTAACCGTGCCATGAGCTCGCGCGCCCCCTCCGGCTCTGCCCCTCACCACGTCGCACGCGCCGTCGTCGCGCTAGCAGGCGTCGGCATCGCCCTGCTCGGCCTCAACCTCTTGCTCGACACTCCGGCGCCTACCTCAGCCACGGCACCGCTCACACCCGGCGCCCCATCGCGCCCGCCCGGCGCGCCATCGCGCCTGCCCCACGCCCTCGCGCCGCTGGTCGCTGCGCCCGCGCCGGAGCAAGACGAAGTGGTCGCGGCTGCGCACGACGAGATGCTCGACGCAGCAGGGCATGACCGACACCCGCACCCGATCACACCGGCGCACGAGCGGTTGCGTCGCGAACGCCACTTCGTCGCCAGCTTGGACGATGCGATGGATGCGCGGAGCGGCGCGCTGCTCCGTGAGAAGCTGGAGCAGTATCGCCGCGAGTTCCCGGAGGATCACCAGCGCTTGCAGGCGGGTTATGCGGTTATCGCCGATTGCCTGGAGCACGGCGAGAGCGCGCGCGCTAGCGCCGAGAAGTACTATCAAGAGCGGCGTGGCTCGACCTTGCGGCGATGGGTCCGACGCCTCTGCTTGGAGCCATCGCCCGTCAGACGCATCTAACGTTGGCGTGCCACGAGCACTGATCGGCCACGCGAGCACAGTTCAAATCGGAACTTCGTTTTCTCCGATGATTTCGCGTATCCGACCCGCTGACAGCCGGTAGTACAAACCGGAACTAAATTTCCTCAATGATTTCGGCGGCAGTGATCGCACGCCGGGGCCAGGTGCCATCGGCGACGCCGCAGCAGGCTCGGGGCGAACAGACTATCTTGCTGCACCTCTGTCACTCGCTCATGGCGCAACTCACGGGGCGCACCACCTCTTGCGGGATCCGGGCAAACAGCTGCCCATCGTCAGGCTCATGGAGCCAGGTTCCGCGGCTTTGTTCAGCCTCATGAAGCCACCCGATTTTCAGGGTCATGGAGCCGCCTGCAAGGTGGGCTGAGGTGGATTTCAGCCTCACGGAGCCACGCGATTTTCAGGGTCATGGAGCCATTTCCAGGCGCTGGGCCGGGTGACTGAGCGAGACGACTGGAAGAGCAGGCAGGGTGCTTCTCGACGACGCTGCAGGACGCCGTCGGGAGGCAGCCATGGGCTTTCGGGAATTGACGATGATCGACGTGAAGGAGTGCTCCGGCGCTGGGCGGCGGGGCAGAGCGCGCGACAAAAGGCGCGCGAGAGTGCTGTTAGCGGCGCACAGCGAGCCGCTACGTTGAGGCGGCGACGTCGCCCGGGCTGGGACCGAGCGACGTCTTGACCGACGAGCGTGCGTGATGTCGCGCAGTGCGTAAAGGCTCGGCCGTTACCGGCGGTCTCCGATCCACGGCAACGGCTTGAGTCGCGGCGCAATTCAAATCGAGCGGTGGCTCAAGCAAGACGAGCCGCTCACGATGGTGCGGATTCACGAGCTCTTGGCTGATGGCATCGACGTCTCGTCTGCCACGCTGCGCCGCTGGGCCCAGACGACGCTCGGTGTCGGTGGTGGGCCCGATGGTGCGCGTGGACGACCCACCCGCCGGTGGCCGGCGGCAGACGTGCCACCACTTCCTTTCGGTCGTTGAGTTCCCCACCTGGCTCCATCATCCTGAAAATTGGTGGCTCCATGAGGGTGGCGAGTGGGAAACAGCGCGGCGATCGGACCATCTTGCTGCACCGCTCAGCGTCGCGGGGGCCTCGGTCGTGCAGGTGCTGGAAGGGTTCGTGATCCAGCCGCGCGGCCCGTCGTGACCCGATTGGGACCTCGGACCTCGGTCACCGATCGCCGCGGCAGCAGTCGGATGTCCATCGGGGGCATCGGTCACCGCTCGCCGCCGGCAGCGGTCGGGGGCGTTGGGCTGTCACAGCCGTGGACCGGTCTCTTATAAAA
>JAEYOT010000380.1 GCA_023411445.1 Pseudomonadota bacterium | reverse complement strand
GTGGTGGCCGAGCGGGCGACGGCGGCCAGGCGGGCGACGGCGGCCTGGGGGGCGACGGCGGCCAGGCGGGCGACGGCGGGGGCGGAGAGCCTGGCTGCATACCCGAGCCGGAGGTGTGCGACGGCCTCGACAACGACTGCGACGACATACCCGACGAAGGGCAGACCTGCCCGGTCGGCTGTACCGGCGCCACCTACGGCGCGCACCGCTACCTATTCTGCAGCACCACCGATACGGCGGATGATGCGGCCGAACGCTGCGCCAAGCAGGACATGAGCCTGCTTGAAATTCAAGACCAGGCCGAGAACGCCTTCATCGCGGGCAAGCTCAAAGGCACGAGCTGGCTGGGCGCGAGCGACGAGCAGGAAGATCAGCATTGGTACTGGTACCCCAGTAAGGTCGCGTTCTGGGACGCCGGCCCGCTTCCGGGTGTGTACAGCAACTGGAGCGCCGGCTACCCTGCTAAGGGTCCTCAGGGCAAGCAGCGCACCTGCGCCGTGATCTCGGCCAGCCAAGCGACGCTCGGGGAGTGGATGGACGTGAGCTGCAGCGCGATCGGCTACCGAGTCGCCTGCGAGGCGCCACAATAACTTACTGAGCTCGCTCTGAATTCGACGAGAGCGGCTGAAGTCTGGAGCAGCTGGGCCGTTCCATGGCTTGGGATCCATGGAAAGCGCTGCGCGCACGATCGACTCGAGCATCGTTCCCAAAGCCGTCCTCGATGAGCTGAGGTGGCGCGTGGCGCAAGGCATGGTGGAGCTGCCGCTGTTGCCCGGCGTGGCGATGGAGGTCACCCACATCGCCAACCAAGAGAACGCGGACGCGCGCGCCATCGCCGATATCTTGCGGAAAGATCAGGCGCTCACCGCGCACGTGCTGCGCGTCGTCTCCTCGCCCGTGTACAGCGGGCGTACGCAAATCGTGAGCCTGCAGCAAGCCGTCGCGCGGCTGGGCGTGCAAAAAATCCGCGAGATCGCGCTAGCCATCGCGTTCCGCGTCGGCGTGTTCAAGCTGAAGGGCTTCGAAGACGAGATCACGTCGCTGTTTCAGCACTCGGTGAGCGCGGCGCTGTTCGCGCAAGAGTTGGCGCGGGCCACGCGGCGCAACGTGGAGGACGCCTTCTTGTGCGGCCTGCTGCACGACGTGGGGCGGCCGGTGATCTTGCAAGCTCTGGTCAGCATCCTGAACGAGCAGAAGCTGACCGTGCCCAGCCGGGCGATCGTGGCCGCAACGGGCGACCTGCACGTGGACGTAGGCGCGACGCTCGCGGAGTCCTGGCAGCTGCCGGAGGCGGTGGAGATGTCGATCCGCTACCACCACAGCGCGTCGCCGCCGCTGCCGCACGCGAGCGGCGTCCACATCACCGCCCTGGCCGACGAGCTCGCGCGCTACTGCTTCGAGCCTGAGCGAGTGACCGAGGCGGACCTGCGCCGACACTGGGCGCTCGCGCCGCTCGAGCTCTACCCGGAGATGCTGAGCCAGGTGCTGGGCCGCGCCGACCCGATCCGCGAGCTCGCCGGGGCGCTCTCGTGAGCGACTACGACCTAGTCGTGATCGGCGGCGGTCCCGCGGGTCAGAAGGCGGCGGTGCAGGGAGCCAAGGCCGGCGCGCGTGTGCTGCTGATCGAGCGCGCCAAGAGCGCCGGCGGCGCGTGCGTGCGCTACGGCACCATCCCGAGCAAGACACTGCGCGAGACCGCGCTGTCGCTGGGCAAGTTCCGTCGCCTCACCGCGCACGTGCTGGACGTGGAGATGCCAGCGCACCTGCAGGTGAGCAGCCTGATGGAGCGCAAAGACCAGGTGATCGCGGCGCACGAGCGCTACATGCAGGCTCAGCTGTCGCGTAACGGCATCGAGCTACAACAAGGCGTGGCCCGCTTCTGCTCGCCGGAGCAGCTCCAGATCGAGCTCTTGGACGGCAGTACCCGCTCCGTCACCTCACGCTACTTCGTGATCGCGGCCGGCTCCTCACCGCGTACGCCCGACAACGTGCCCGTCGATCACGAGCACATCCTGGACAGCGACTCACTGCTCTCGCTCTCCTACTTACCAGAGTCGCTGGTCGTGCTCGGCGCTGGCGTGATCGCTTGCGAGTACGCCTCCATCTTCGCCGCGCTGGGCGTCAAGGTGACGATCGTGGACAAGAGCGAGCGACCGCTGAGCTTCATGGATCCAGAGCTGGTCGAGTACTTCGTGCGCGAGCTACGCGAAGCAGGCGGCGAATTCCTGGCTCAGCGCGCGCTGTCGCACGTCCGCTTCGACGGGCTGGCCAGCGTGGAGACGCACCTGGAGGGCGGCGAGATCTTGAAGAGCGAGAAGCTGTTCTGCGCGCTGGGGCGCGTGGCGCCGGTGGCAGCGCTCGGCTTGGAAGCGGCTGGCGTGAAGCTCACACCGCGCGGCCTGATCGAGGTCGACCGTCGCCTGTGCACCAGCGTGCCGCACATCTACGCCGCTGGCGACGTGATCGGACCACCCGCGCTGGCCTCCACGTCCATGGAGCAAGGCCGGCGCGCCGCCTGCTACGCGCTCGGCCTGGATCTGGGCCAGCAAAACGAGCTGGCGCCGGCCGGCATCTACACCATCCCCGAGCTCGGCAGCGTGGGCCTCAGCGAAAAGCAGGCGCGCGAGCGCTACGGCGACGCGCTGGTCGGCCGCGCACCGTTCGAAGAAGTGGCGCGCGGGCAAATCTCGGCGGCAGGCAGCGGCGTGCTCAAGTTGGTGGTGCACCCGCACAGCGGCGTCGTGCTCGGCGCGCACGCGGCCGGCGAGAGCGCGACCGATCTCGTGCACATCGGTCAGATGGCGATCATCGCCGGCCTCGGCTTCGAGACCTTCATCGACACCGTCTTCAACTTCCCCACCTTCGCCGAGGCGTACCGCGTCGCGGCGTTCGATCTGCTCAAGCAACAACGCGCGCGCGCCTCGGCCAAGCCAGCCGCCGCCGAGTAGCTTTCCTTACTTTGCCACCACCAAGAGCTCCGGCACCGTGCCGCGGCGCGAGGCCACCGAGTTGATCGGCCGGCGCACGTGCACGTCGCTAGCTTTGAACTGCCGGTAGAGCTTGCGCGTCTCCGGCGTGGCGGAGTTGGAGAGCACCGCGGACACGCCGCGCTTGGCTAGCGACGCGAACACGTCGCGCAGGCGCTGGTGCTCCGCCAGCCCGAACGCCTCCGAGTGGTAGGCGGAGAAGCTCGCCGTCTTGGATACGGGCAAATACGGCGGATCCAAGTACACCGCGTCGCCCTTCACGGCCTGCTCGCACGTCTCCTCGAAGTCAGCCACCTTGATCACGACGTCCTGCAGCGCGACCGACACGGCCGACAAGCGCTCCGGATCGTAGATCTTGGGGCGCTTGTAGCGGCCGTATGGCACGTTGAAGCCGCCGCTGGAGTTCACGCGGTACAGGCCATTGTAACCGGTTTTGTTCAGGTAGATGAGCCGCGCGGCGCGGCCGATCTTGTCGCTCGGTCGCTGCGCGCGGATCTCGTAGTAGTGCTCTTCGGTCAGCAGGTGCTGCAGCTGCTCCAGCTTCTTCAGCAGCTTGCCCAGGTCGTCGCGCACCACCGTGTACAGGTTGATCAGGTCCTTGTTCTTGTCCGTGATGACCGCGCGCTCGAAGCGCTTCGCCTCGGCCAGCGCCAAGAACACCGCTGCCCCACCCACGAAAGGCTCGTAGTACGTGCCGATGCGCTTGGGCAGCTCCTGCAAGATGCGGGGCACCAGGCTACGCTTTCCACCCGCCCATTTCAGGATCGGGCGAAGCTGCTCGGACATCGGAGCGCCTCGGTAGCATAGGTTTGGGGGGAGGCCGAGTCTCGTTCGCACGGCTGCCGCCCAGCTGGGCGGCAT
>JAEYOT010000309.1 GCA_023411445.1 Pseudomonadota bacterium | reverse complement strand
ACGTGCCGACTGATCGGGCGACCGAGCAAGCGGCGCAAGCGGCGCGTGAGGCGGCGCGCACGTTGAGCGATCACGAGACCTGGTGCGACAGCGAAGCCCCCACCGGCGTGGCGACCGAACGGCCGCTGTTCCCGCGTCCGCCACGCGCGCCTTCAGTCTGAGCGCGCCGAGCGAAACGCTTGTTGTAAGCTCCGCCCCCCGAGGAAGGAGCTTCAGATGAACGTTCGGACGTCGCTTTTGGCGCTCAGCTGGGTGGCCGTGGCTTGCTCGAAGCCGGCGCCGCCCCCCGAGGTGGCACAGCCCGGCGCGCCGCCGGAGCCAGCACCCGTGATGGTGGAGAAGATCCCGGCCGCCGCCAGCGCTGCGCCGTCTGCCGCGCCAGCGCCCGCGCAAGAAGCGGCCAAACCTCCCGCGCCGACGCCGGCTCCGGCCGTCACCTTCAAGGGCGCGTTCGCGACGCCCGAGAGCGTGCTGTACGACGCGGAGGGCGATCGCTACCTGGTGAGCAACATCAACGGCAAGCCGACCGACGTGGACAACAACGGCTACATCTCCGAGCTCTTGCCGGACGGCACGATCAAAGCTCCCAAGCTCATCGCGGGCGGCGAGAAGAACGTGAAGCTCGACGCGCCCAAGGGCATGGCGATCGTGCGTGGCGAGCTGTGGGTGAGCGACATCACGCAGGTGCGCAAGTTCGACCTGAAGACGCTCGCGCCCAAGGGTGACATTGCGCTGCCGGACGCCACCTTCGCCAACGACGTGGTGCTGGCGCCGGATGGCCGCGTGTTCGTGTCGGATTCTTCCGTGAAGCCGGGCGCGAGCGGCTTCGAGCCGCAAGGCGGCGATCAAGTGCTGGTCATCGACAAGGGCGGCAAGGTGAAGGTCGTGGCCAAGGCCAAGGAGCTGGGCGGACCGAACGGGCTCGTGTTTGGCGCCAAGGGCCTGTACGTGAACACGTTGACCTCCAACGAGGTGTTCCGGCTGACCGACGACGGCAAGCGCGAGGACGTGACGAAGCTGCCGAACGGCGGCCTGGATGGCTTCATCGTGAACGGCGACACCTTCATCGTCTCCAGCTGGGGCGCCAGCGCCGTCTATCGCGGCAAGCTGGGCGGCAGCTTCGAGCCCATCATCCAGAACGTGTCGGGGCCGGCGGACATGGCTTGGGACTCCAAGCGCAGCCGCGTCGTCGTGCCGCGCTTCCTAGATGACGTGATCGAAGCGTACGACGTGAAGTAGCTCGCCGCCGAAGCGAGCAGCGTGAGGCGCGGCGCCGCGAGGTGGCCCGCGCCTACGCGATCTTGCAGCGCGCGATGGCTTCGTCCGCGCTGAGGCTGGCGCCAGGAGCGAGACCGCGCGTCAAGTCGTCCGCGGGCGCTTCCGCGCTCGCGAGCAGCCGCTCCAGCGGCTTGAGGTAGCGTCGCTCGTCCTCGTTTTGCGCGTTGCGCCGGCCGCGGCGCGAGAGGCCGGACGAGGCGATGTCGAACAGCGCCTGCGCGTAGTGCAGCGCCGTCTTACCGGCGAACGGCGCGGTCAGGCCTTGCCGGATCAAGGTCGGGCGTTCGCGCTCCACCTGCGCGAGCTCGAACGGAGCCACGAGCGAAAGCGCCTGATCGAGCGCCCGCGCGTCGTAAAGGATGCCGGTGAACAGCGCCGGGACGGCCATGGCCAGCTCGGCTGGCAGCGAGTCACAGCCGCGCACCTCCAGCGTGTTCTTCAGGCGCGCCTCCGGGAACAGCGTCTGCAAGTGCAGCTTGAAGTCCGCGACGGTGGCGCGGTGCCCGGCGAAGCCATCTTTGAGGAAGGCGCGGAAGGTTTGGCCCGTGTTCGCCACCACGTTGCCGGCGCGCTTGAACAGGAACATCCCCGAGTCCAGCGCCCACTCCACGTAGTCGCGGTAGCTGAGCTGAGCCTTGCGCCAGAGCGGCGGGATCAAGCCGGAGCGCGTCGGATCCATGTTGAGCCACACTTCGCCGCGCACGCTCTTGGTGCCGGCCAGCTTGCCCTCCTTGAACGGCGAGTTGGCCAGCATGGCGTGGATCAAGGGTGAGAGCTTGAGCGATAGCAGCAGCTTCTTCAGCGCGTCCGCCTCGCTCTCGAAATCGAAGTTGGCTTGCACCGTGGCCGTGCGGCGCATCATGTCGTGCGCGGCATGGCCCTTGGTGGGCAGGTACTCGCGCATGATGGCGTAGCGCTGCTTGGGTACCCAGGTCAGGTCCTCCTGGCGCGCCAGCGGGTGGAAGCCGACGCCCAACCAGGTTAGGCCCAGCCGCTGCGACACGGGCGCGAGCTCGCGCAGGTGGTTCTCGAACTCGGCCGCCACTTGGTGCACGTCGGGCAAGGCGGCACCGGAGAGCTCCAGCTGCGAGCCCGGCTCGAGCGTGATGCTGGCGGCGCCGCGGCGAAGCGCGATCACCGGGCCATCTTCGATTTCGCGCTCCGGCTCCCAGCCGTACTGGCTGAGAGCTTCGAAAATGGCGACCACGCCCCGTTCGCCCTCGTAGGCCAGAGGCTCGCCTTGGGCGGTGACAGCGAATTTCTCGGCCTCCGTGCCGATGCGAAACTGCTCCGGCCGCTTCTCGGCGGCGCGAAAAACATCGACCAGCTCGTCGATGTCGCGAATCGGGCGGTCGTTCGGCGTGCTCTCAGGGACGGCAGACATGGCCGGGGGGGTAATAGAGCCGAAACCGGCGAGTTACCAGCTACCGGGGTCGCGATCGAGCTCCGTATCCGAGCGGCGGCTGGGACGGAGGGATGCAGTGAGCCCAAAGCCAGCGCCAGGGCGCGGGTGTGGGCCTCAGTGGTTCCGGCCCCGCCGCCGATCACGCGCGCCCCACCCACGGAGAGGTCGATGGCGCGCTCGACCCAGTGTTCGGGATCCGAGAGCGGGTCGTCGAAGCCGCGCACCGCACTTTCGCTCGCGGCCAGCAGCACGCCTGGGAACAGGTGATGTTGCTCGAGCGCTAACTTGAAGCGCTCGAGCTGACGCCGGCCCAGCTCCACGTGCGGCACCTCGAACAAGAGCGTGCCGGCTCCCGCCTCCGCGAGAGCCTCGACCAGCTCGTGCGGGTCACCCTCGACCGCGCTATCGCCAGCGAGCCCGCACTCGATCACGGCCCAGGTGGGGAGCTCCGTGCGCGCCGCCGCCACGACCGCCGCCATCAAGCCGAGGCGCGAGCCTTGGCCGCGCGCGATGAGGAGCTGGCAGCCGGCGGCGCTCAGCCGTGCGGCGTGCTCCGTGAGCTCTTCGTGCAGGCGGTCGGCTGCGACCGGGCTCACCATGTCCGAGCCCAGCACGCCAGCGACGGCGATGCGCCGGTCGTGCTCTTGCACGGCATCCAGCGCGAGCTCCACGGCCCGCCCCGTCAGCTGCGCGGCGCGGTGCTCCATGCCCACCTCGGCCAGCGCGCGCGGCGTGGTGTCGGCGGTGAGGGCGGAGAGCACGTCCACGCGGCAGTCGATCTCCGCTCGGTAGTGCGCCTCCACCTCTGCCGGACGCTCGCGCAGTAGCTGCCCCAGCGCGCCCGGGGAGCTCAGCAAAACGCCGCGCGCTCGGAAGGACGCCCCCGTGTCCGAGTCCACGACGAGTGGCCGCCCCTGCTCGAGGCGCTGACGCAGCAGTTCAAAGCTCATCCAGCAGACAAGAACCTTAGGGTTCTCGCCCGGTTTGCGCAACGTTTGCGGATTTCGTGCCCTCGGTTTGGGGGCCGAGCAGCCCCAACAATCCTCGTTTCACGTCGGTCTGGGTCAGCGGATCCCTCGCCGCGCGCTCCACCACCGCTTTGCCCTGCTCACCGCCGATGCGCAGCAGCGCCCCGGCGACCGCCACCACCGCGCTCACCAGCGCGGGCTCGTCGGCGGTGGCCCGGTACAGCGCGAAGAAGGTGCGCAGCTCCTCGTACTCGTTCGGGGTCGCGAGCTTGCCCAGCGCGAGCGCGGCCCGCTCTACGTCGCTCATGTCGTTGGCGGGATCGTTCAGGTGACGGGCCAAGAGCGGCGTGGCGCTCACCTCGTTCATGGCGGCCAGCGCGTCCGCCAAGGGGCCGAGCGGCGGCGGCAAGAGCACGTCCGACACGTAGTCGTAGTGGCGCTCCAGCGCTTTGAGCATGTACTCCTTGCCGGTGCGGCGGGTGGCGATGAGCTTGCGTGCGGCCGCGCGCAAGTCCGGCGGGATCCTGCTGCTGCTGGTCAGGTCGATCAGGATCTTGGTCACCAGCGGGTCGCTCAGCTCCGTCAGCTCGTCGACCAGTAGCTTCTGCGCGACCGCCATGTCCGGCGTGAGCTCGCTCAGCGCTTGACCCAGCTGCTCTGCCAACGCGGGCGGCGGCTTGAGCTCGCTCAGAGCCAGGGAGGTTACGTCCACCGTGCACGCCTCCAGGCGGCTACCCAGCTCCGCGCTACCAGCGTGTCCGCCTCGCTCCGAGAGCAGCGACACCTTGCCGGAGGCGTCGCAGATCGCGAAGCCGCGCTTACCCGCGCTCAGGCCCAGCGCATCGGCACCTAGCGATTGCACGAAGCGCAGCTTGCCCTGCTGTTCCAGCCCCAGAACGACACGGAAATAGCTGGCCAGGTAGGCCTGGTTGGTGAGCGCCGCGCCCTTCTCGCCCGCGGCCGTGGGCGAGGCGGCCAGCCGGATCTTGAGCCGAGCCGAGCTCGACACTGGCCACAGCTGCGTGCCGCTGCCCAGCCAGACTGGTTTGCCCGGCAGCTGCCGCTCCGGCACGGCGACGCGCGTCGCTTGATTGGTGCTCGCGACGCGAATGCGCTCGTCCAGACGCACGAGGCCTTGCTCGCCGAACCACAGGTCACCATCGAAGGCTCTGGCTTGCGTCACGATCTCGCGCAAGAGCAGGCGCGCGACTTCTTCGCCGCTCTCGATGTCCAGCGCGCTGACGTATTGGTTGTTCCAAGGGATGAAGGCGACGCCGGCTTTGGCGGCCGGTACGCCCAGCTCCATGCTGGAGGTGAGCTCGCGCACCACCTGGCCGCGCCGATCGATCGCCAAGAAGCGGCTCTTGCCGGGGTTCTCACCCGCGACCACCGCCACGGAGTACTGGCCGTCGTCGCCGCCGCCGCGCAGCTTGCGCCCCTCGATGTCCACGCTCCACAGCTGCTTGCCGGATTTTGCATCCAGCCCGAACAGGCTGCCGCCGCTGCTCGCCAACACCACCTCGCCTGCGACGATCGGCAGCGTGTCCGCCTGCACCGGGTGAGCCCAGCGCTGGCCGCTCGGCAGCACGACGCCGAGCAAGCCGCTGCTGCTCACGCCGACCGCCACGGGCGTCGCGGGGGGCGCCTTCTGTGCGCGCAAGCGCTGCTCCAGCGCGGCGATCGAGCGGCCTTGGTCGTTTTGCCAAGTTTGGGAGAACGGCGCGCCGCCGCTCACGACGCTGTTGCCGCCGCCGCAAGCCAGCAACCCGAGGCCGAGGCCAAGAGAAAGAGTGAGCGTGCTCGAGCGCATCATGGCTTGTCCTCCGTCACGTCGTAGCCTTTGAGCGCGCGCTCGAGCCCTTGCTTCACGCGCGGCGAGCCGTCCGCTGGGAACTTGGCCAGCGCGGTTTGCAGTAGCTGGTTGGTCGCTGCCGTGGCCATGCGACGAACGCGCTCGATCACACGCAGCTTCAGCTCGTCGCTCACGTCCGCCGCCGGTCGCAGCAAGAGCGGCACGATCGCGGACTCCATCACTTCGAAGCGGAGCTTGCCGAGCAGCCCTGCCAGGCGCTCACACTCTTGCGCAACGCACAGAAGGCCCAGCGCCTGCGCCGCCTCGGCCACGTCCTTCGACAGCACCGTGAACAGCTCCGGCACGGCCGCCCGCACTCCCAGCTCGCCCAAGCCGCGCGCCGCGATGGCGCGCTGCCCCGGGTCGTTACCGTGCAATGCGCGCCGCAGCACGGTGCCTGCGACTGGCGAGCGCGTCGCGATCAGCGCGCGCAGCGCCGCGCGCCGCAGCTCCGGCGTCCGGTGCTGGGCGTAGGGCGCGAGCGCGGCGCCGGAGGACGGCTGAGCCAGAATGCCTAGCGTGTCGATCGCGCGAGAGAGGACGGCGACGGACGCTCCGCGTGACAACACCGCCTCGACCAGCGGGGCGAGGCTGGGGTCGCCGCTGTGCTGGATGGCATCCAGTCCGGCCAGCACCTGCGCTTCATCCCCCGACTCCAGCTGCTTCTTCAGAGCAGCGGCGTCCAGCTTTGGCCGAGCGGGGCCCGGTTGGGGGGCGGCCTTGGCGCCCGCCGGGGGGGCCGCTGCCAGGGTGGAGGAGGTGGCTGCCAGCGCGAGCGCTGTGCCGATGAGCAGGGTGCGAGGATTTCTGACGGGCATCGCGAGCTCCGTGCGAAAGTACGCTTCCTCTTACTGGGCTAGGCCATGAAACTCAAGGCGCCGGGGCCGCCCCCGCTTCCCAACATTCGCTTGGAGCTGATTGAAGATCTTTCGCCGCTAGGCGGCAGCGGCTTTCTGCGGCTCCGAAGGCGACGCTTCCGCGCGCTCTATCCGGACGGCTCTGCCAGCGAGCCCTTCGAATACGACGAGGTGGACCGACGCGCCATCGACGCGGCCGTCATGCTCGCGCACTACGAGGACGCGCGCGGCGTCCCCTACGTGTACCTGCGCAGCAGCTTGCGTCCGCCGGTCGCCATGCGCGACAAGGCGCGCTCGCCACTGCTGGAAGAGCAAGACCACGGCGGCTTGTGGGAGCTGCCAGCCGGTTTGGTGGAGCCCGGTGAGCAGACACCCGAGGGCGTGGTCGCTACCGCGCAGCGCGAGCTCTCGGAAGAGCTGGGCTTCGAGGTGGAGCGCAGCGCCTTGCAGCCGCTGGGCCCCAGCACCTTTCCGGCCGCCGGCATCGTCAGCGAGCGCTTGTTCTTCTTTCATGTGCGGGTGGAGCCGGCGCTGCGCCGCGCGCCGGAGCTGGACGGCTCGCCGCTCGAACGCTTCGGCGAGGTGATCGACGTCCCGCTGTCCGACGCGCTATCGTGGTGCGTCAGCGGCGCGATCGAGGACGTCAAAACGGAGATCGGTCTGCGTCGTTTCGCGGATATCGTGGCGCGCAGCCGCCCCAGCCACTGACACCCATGGCCGCACCGAGAGTGATCGTCGTGGCGAAGCGCACCTCTTACCAGCGCATCGTCGAAGAAGAGGGGGACCCGCGCGTCCAGCAGCTGGTCCGTCAGAAAGATCCCGCGGTGCGCAGCTGGGTCAGCGCGCACCGTGAGCACCTGCGCACCTTCCAGACCGTGATGAAGGAGCTGGAGCGGGTCGGCGCGCAGACACTCGTGATCCGGCGCGCGCACGCCGCCTTCGATGTCGAGGGGGCGGAGCTGGTCATCGCGGTGGGCGGCGATGGCACCTTGCTGGCGGCGTCCCACAACGTGGACAGCGTGCCCATCTTGGGCGTGAACAGCGCGCCCAAGTCCTCCGTGGGCTTCTTTTGTGCGGCGACGCGCAAGGATTTTCGGCAGCACTTAGAGGCCGCGCTGAGCGGCAAGGCACGCACCGTCTCGCTGGCGCGCATGTCCGTCACCGTGAACGGCCGCATGCGCAACAAGCGCGTGCTGAACGAGGCCTTGTATTGCCACGACTCCCCGGCCGCAACGTCGCGCTACATCCTGCACGTCGGCCGGCGCACGGAAGATCAACGCTCGAGCGGGATCTGGATCGGGCCGCCTGCCGGCTCGACCGCCGCGCAGCGCTCCGCCGGCGGCCGCGTGCTGCCGCTCGCTTCAAGGCAGCTGCAGCTGGTGGTGCGCGAGCCGTACAC
>JAEYOT010000302.1 GCA_023411445.1 Pseudomonadota bacterium | reverse complement strand
GTCAGGGGCTGGTTCGTGAGCGCTCGGTGCGCGCCGCCCTGGGCGGCACGCTGCGCGTCTCGCTCGCGCACCGGCCGCTGCTGGAGCTCAAGGTCGGCGGCCCGCGGGAGACGCGCTGGGGACCGATCGAGCGGCTCCGCGCTCGGCTGCGTGTGCTGGTGCTGCGGCAGCGCGCGGGCGGACCGCCGGCGCTCGGCGGCAGCGACGCGCAGGCGCGGCAGATCATGCTCAAGGAGCTGTCGGCTGCCGGCGGGTTGTGGGCGCAGTGCGGTATCGAGCTCGGGCCGCCCAGCGGCGTCCCGATCCAGATCGTCGATCCACCGTCCGCGCAGCTGGTCACGGTAGGCTGCGGCTTGGGTCAACCGGCTTCGGGCGGTGAGCTTCGGCTCCGCGTGGGCAAGCGCTCGGTGCGCGTGCCGACCACGGCCGGAGAGAGCCCCGTCGCGGTGGCAAGCCGCCTGGCGGAGGCGCTGGGGGGCGGTGCCAAGGTGTTCGAGAACCCGCGCGCGTCCGGCGACGCCGTGGCGACGGCTGACGTGCTACTCGAGCGCGCGCCCAAGCTCGAGCTCCTGGCCGACGCGCCCCTCTCCAGCGACGTCACGTTGCCGCTCTGCATCTCGGGCCTGGATCTGAGCGACGGGCTGCGGCACTTCGGCGACGTGGATGCCTTCGTCGGCACGGTGGAGGAGCGCACACTGCTGCGCGCCTTCGACGACGGAGACGCCGGCACGATTGAGGTGCTCGTCGTCCCGAGCTTCGAGCGCTCGGAGCGCATCGGGGAGTCCTTTATCTTGACCCGCGGCTCGAGCCTCTCAAGCTCCGTGATCATCGATCGTGAAGCGATCCGCGCCGGGGCGCGCTCGTTCGCGTTGGCGCACGAGCTGGGCCACGTCTTCTTGGCCATGCCCGGCCACCCTGACGATTTCGGCGTCGATCAATCGTGGTCCCTGATGGACGCGGACGTGGCAGACGCGACCGTGTTCGGGCCGAGGCGGCTGTCGGTGGCCGACTGCGAGCGCGCGCTGGCGCAGTCCGGACCAGGCGCGCTGGTGCCGCTGCTCACGCCGGTGCCGCTCCGCTGAGCTAAAGGGGCACGATGAACGACAGCTGCGTGCCGGCCGCGTAAGCGTACGACACGAAATAGTCGAAGCCGTCGACGAGCACGCCGACCGGCCTGTTGGCGAGGATGCGGTGAACGCCGTCGTTCTGCAGGCCTGGCGACGAGTTGTCGGGCCGTGGCTTGCTGTCGTCGATCTTCGGGAAGCTGAGCTGACAGGTGTACACCACGTAGGTGGGCGGCCCGCCGCGCTCCAGATCCTTGAGCCCATCGGCGGGCAGACGCTCGCAGTCGGGGTTCTCGCTCACCAGCCGGCCGTCCATGGCGATGGTGGTGTCCGGCGTGGCGATGATGCGCACGAAGTCGAACAAGTACTTGTCGGGCGTCAGGAATACGTAGTTTTCGCGGAACTGCTCGATTGGCGGCACGATCACCAGGCTGGGATCGCCGCCGGGCAAATCGTTCGGCAAGTTGGCCTCTTCCTGGCTCGGCGAGATGGCGGCCAGCATGACCGGCTGATCGCTGTCGAGCAGGAAATGCTGCGTGCTGGAGAGATCAGCGAAGTCCCCCAGGCCGGCGAGGCTGAAGGAGGCTTGCCGGCCTTCCAAGGTGGTGACGATGTTCGCGCCGCGCGCCGTGGTGGCGATCACGCGGAAGTATTCCGTCTGCGTATCGACGCCTACGGCGCCGCCAGCGGCCTTGATGGCGCGCGCGCGGTTGGGCGAGACGGTCGCGACGAAGCGCTGACCCGCGGTGCGCACGTGGTCCAGCTGCTCTTCGAGGTGGTCGGCGCAGCACTGGCGACGCTTCAGCTCGCTGAAAAACGGCGCGTCGCTGGCTTCGTTGCCGGTGAACGCCACGACCGGCGCGTCCGCGTACACGATCGTGCCCGTGAAATCCGCGTTGAAGTCGTCCGTCTCGAGGTTGGCGACGTCGAACGGATCCAAGGTGAGCTCGATCTCGCCGCCCGCTTCCGTCTCCGGGATGCCGCCGCCGCCGATCACCCGCGCTGTGGGCAGCACCCGCACGCGGGTGCCGGCGCGAGTGCCCACCAGCGTCAAGAACGAGCGCAAGTTGCTGTTGAAGTTGGTGTTCGGATCGTCGGTGACGGCGATGGTTTGAGGCCAGCCGAGCACCGCGTACATCAGCGCGCTAGTGCTGCTGCCCGGGTCCAGAGCCTCCACCGGCTTGAGCAGCGAGGCGTCGTTCGAGAACACGTTGACGTTCTCGAGCGGGTTGAATTGGTAGGCGACGACTGGGAAAGAGGACTTGACGCGGTAGGCGTTGCGCGTGAGCGCGCTGTGCGTTCCGGTGTCGAACGTGCCGGGCGCGGAGCCGTCCACCTCACGCGGACCCAGCTTGAACACGCGCAGGCTGAACGGCGGGATGCGCGCGCGCGCCACCTCGGCCACGCGCGGCGCTTCGCCCGGCTCCGAGTCGTCCTGCTCGATCACGACCTCGGTCGTGATGTCCGGATCGGGATTGGAGATGACCACCGCGAACTGCTGCGCCGCGGCGTTGAGCGTGTCGTCCACGCGCGCGTTGTCCAAAACCACCGGCCAGTACTCGCAGCCGACGTTGCTGCGGTTTCGGCGCGCCTCGCTGCACAGGTTCAAGCAGCGCCCGCCGCGACAGCCCTCGAGCTTCTCCGGGTCGCAGCTGGTCTGAAAGATGAGCTTGTCCCCGGTTTCGTCGCAGACGTAGGCGTCCAGCCCGTCGCAGCTGCCGGCGCCGGGCAAGCACAGCGAGCAACGAAAGCCGTCGGGGTTGCATTGCTCGCTGCGCGCGCCGCAGTCCTCCGCCAACTCGAAGCGGGGGCCGCCGAACGCCTGAACGCACTCCTCGATGCGCGCGCCGGAGCAGCGCTTGTTTCCCAGCGTGCACTCCGGCGGCGGAGGCGTGCTGGTCAGCCAGCGGTCGCCGGGATCGAAGCTGCAAGCCGCGAGCGCTAGCGAGACGCCGAGCGCAGCGGTCAGGAGCCTGGGCCAGGAGCGGAGACGCGAGGACAACTCAGTGCTGCGTGTAGTGGGTGTCGGTGGCGTAGGCGTTCCAACCGCGCGGCGCAAGCTCGCGGTAGCGCAGGCTGCCGTAGTGGAACTCGCGGATGTGCGCGAGCGTGGTCTCGATCTGCATCGAGCCGCGCGGCAG
>JAEYOT010000287.1 GCA_023411445.1 Pseudomonadota bacterium | reverse complement strand
GCTGGGTTGCGGCTCGACGCGAGCGGGCGACGGCGGCGTCGATGGCGGCGAGGAAGAGCCTGCGAGCGCTGAGCTCGTCGTGGAGCTGAGCCCGCTCGAGCGTCGCGTGCTGCCGGGCGTTTTCACGAAGGCCGCGGACGAGGCGGACCCCGTCGTGCTGCGCGCGGAGCACCCGCTGAGCGTCGCTTTGGGTCCGGAATATCCCGCGGCGCTCACGGTCGATCTCGGCAAACCCTTTGGCTGTGAGGACTTCGATGCGTTCGAGATCCGCTCGATCGAAGGCGATGCCACGTCCTTCGTGAAGCAAGTCTCGCCAACCGAGCTGCGCATCACGCCTTCTGCTGAAGGCGACTACAGCGTGCGCGTGCAAGGTGTGATCATCTCCCCGCCGGAGGGCACGGCGTCCTATTGCGCTCACCGCGCGTATGGCCAGCCCGAGGTCGCGTTCGAGCTCAACATGCCGCTGAAAGTGCGCCGTCCCATCACGGCAGCCATCACCTGGCCCCTGCAGTGCGCAGAGGCTGAAACGCAGCGGCTCGCGTCGGGTGCGGACTTACGACAGCGTGGGGTCGATCGCCTCAGGGTGTACGCCGTCGATAGCGAGGGAGAGCGCTTCCATCCCGCCAATGCCGACGAGCGCCGGCCCGTGACCGTCACGGTGCGCGGCAGCGCCCAAACCGCGCTGCAGCTGGCGGACGAGGAGGAAGGTCTTTCCAGTCTGATTGCGACGGGGCCCGACGATGAGCTCACCTTCTCCGCCTTCGATGAAGCGATAGCGAGCGCGGAGCTGGTCGCGCGTTCACGCATCGACGCGGCTCTGGCCGCGTTTGGTCTCCAAGCCCTCAAGGGCAGCGGCGTTGCGCTGCAATCGGGTGAAAGCTATGGCGCCGAGGGCTGGAGCTTCCCGGGCATCGCCTCACGGCTCACCGGCTCGATCGACGTCGCCGTGCGGGCCGAGTACGTCGGCGGCGCGCCGCTCTGCACCGCACCGCCGCGCGACGCCTTCTCGCTCAGCTCAGCCACGGCCGATGTGTGCAGCGTCGTCAACGCACCCGGCCACGGCGATTACTCCGCGGGCTCGTCCTACGTGTACCTGGACAGCTCCGTCGATGTCGTCGCTGACGGCACCTGCACGCTCGAGCTTCACGCGCCTGACTACGCGGGCGGCGACGGCTGGTCGACCGCTCTCTCCGTGGAGCTCGTCAACGTGGAGGACCTGAGTGGCCCGAAACGCTAGCTGGGGAGCTCGTGAATTGACGCCTCTCAACTGGCTGCGGCGACATGGCGCCGCATCCTGGCCGGGCCGCGGGTGCCGGTCGTCACACGGCGGTAGCTGCTTGGTCGGCTCTCGTCGAAGACAGGTGCGTCCGGGCGCTCTAAGCTCGGAGCGCGAGCTGACGACCGCTGCGTCGCCGTTCAAGTCCCATGAAGAGTATCGACACCACAACCCTTGACTTCACTCTGCCCGAGGCTGGTCTGCTCATTCGCACGCCGTTCGTTGATTGGATCTTGGATGGTCTCAAGGTTTGGGAGATGCGCACCAAGCGCACGACCAGGCGGGGACGCATCGGCCTGATCCGCGCCAAGTCGGGCCTTGTTGCCGGCGAAGCCAACCTCGTCGATGTGATCGGCCCGCTCACGTACAGCCAGCTCGTCAAAAATGCGAAGAAGATGAACGAGGTGGCGAGCGACGTGACGCCGCCCGACGTGCCCACGTTTGCGTGGGTGCTCGAAGACGCTAGGCGCTACGAATCGCCGGTGCCGTACACGCATCGTTCTGGCGCGGTGATTTGGGCGCGGTTGCCTTGAGGTTCTTGCGCCCTCACCCGAGGGCACCTCTTTCTACGGTCTCGCGATCTCGCCGGACGCCTTCTGCCTGCGCGAAGACGAAGGCGGCGACTCCGATCTTCGAAGCGACGGTATGGCAGCGAGCTCAGTCCCACCAGAGCTGCACGGGCATCATGCCTTCGGCGAGAGTGAGACAACCCGGCGGTAGCCCATCGAAGAAGCCCGCGTCTAGCCCCTCGTTCTGAGGCGGATTCCCGCATGCGCGGTTCAATTGACGCTCGCTCGTCGGTTTCGCGCAACTGCGTCGGCTTCGGTGCCGATGGAGGCGCAGGAGCGACCTTGATGACCCATCCCGTTTCGAGAGCAAACTCTTCTTTCTACGACGTCAACGCTCAGCTCAGCTCAGCAGATGCCTGCGACGCGAGCATCGCCTCGTGTGGCGCAGCCGCCGAAGAACCGGCCCCCGCAGCGCGCGAGATGATCATCCCACCGGTTGTCATCAACGGTGATGCCGGAGCACAGCAGCTCATCAGGGGCCTTGACGAGGCGCGACACGCGGCCGATTGCTCTCTCGAGGCGAAGACCGCCGCCCTATCGTGCGCCAAAGCCGGTGTCATAGCTATGGCGGGTGCGGCGACAGCGACCACGGTGGTTGGTGCAGTTCCTGCCATCGCGCTCACCGTCCTGGAAGGTGTTTCTTGCGGTAAGGACCTGCGCGCCTACTACGAGTGCGTGCAGCCATGAGCGCGATCCCCACTCGTTCACACCCGCAAGCGCGTTGGCGGCGGAGCGCCTTCGCACTGACCATCGCGTTCGGCATCGTGGCTGGATGGGTGCTCCTCCCCGCGCAGACGAGAACCTTCGATGAGATCTACGCCGTGCTCTCGCCGCTTGGTCTGGCTGCGCTGTGCGTTGCGGTTTTGCTCCAGCGCGCCAAGCACGCGTGGTGGGTCGTCTCCTTGCTGCTCGTGCTGCTCGTTGCCAGCGTCTTGGCGCGGCCGCCTCTGCTGGTGATGAAGCTCTTTGAGTAGGTGGCGGCCGTCTCGAGCGCAAGGAGCGGTGTCAGGCGCTATTGTTGTGGGCTCGACGTGTCGCGTACTCGACCAGCTCGGCCTCGCTACCCTTAGAAGACGATGCCGAGCACCTTCTCCGCACAGCCGTGGCACACGCCAGCGAGCATGTGTTCGGGTTCGCGCGCCCGTTGGCAGCGCGGGCACCAGCGCCAGCTCGCGCGCCGCTTGGCGGCGGCCGCCGTGATCTGCTCGGCGACCCGTGCGGCGGGTGTGTCCAGCGGCAGCTTCGCGAACGAGGTCCCCTGTCGCATCGGGTGTGCCGGACTCTTCCAAGTGATCTTGGCTTCCAGGATGTGGATAGCCTTCTCGTCAACTCGCACGATGACCTGCACCGGATCACCGCCAAGGACCTGCGAGCCGCTCCTCGCGCACGGTGGGGGGACCATCGTCGCGATCAGCTCCAACCAAGCGAGCGGCGTCCGCGCCGCCAGGGCTGCACCCGGCCGTCGCGCATCGCCGAAGCGCCGAGCGCAATGGAGGCAGCGCCAGGCAGGCTCCCTATCCGCCGATGCACCGCCGCGCGGCACGATGTCGCCACGTTGAGCCGGCTCCGCCAACTCCGTTTGCTGCTCGCCAGAGACGATCGAGACGGCGTCGACATTCCCGCAATCAGGACACGTGGGCGGCGTTGGTGACATGGACAGAGCATGCCACTGAGCCAAGCGTGAGCGCTGACAGGGAATGTCCCCCCGTCGGTGCAAAGGTACGGCGCCTGAAAAGCGCCCATCTTCATGGCTTGGATCAGCGGCGCCGCGAGCGCCACGTGCCACTCGGATAGCGTTGAGCGGGCGAGCTCGAGCCCATCGCGGGCAAAGATGCTTTCCTGCCGGTTGCAGGGGCAGCCCGAGCGACCTCTCATCCAAGACGGGCCCGGGAGGGCCCGGCGGAGGAGGAGGGATTCGAACCCACGGTACCCTTGCGAGTACGCCGGTTTTCAAAACCGGTGCCTTAAACCCCTCGGCCACTCCTCCGGGGAGCTGGGGGCTTGTAGCACAGCTGGCTGGGCTGCAAACGGGCGCTGTGGCATGACCGGTGGCTTGCGGCGTTCAGTGCTTGGCTCATTGCTCGCTCTGGCGGGCGCGGCTGCGGTGGGCGCGCTGGGCGGGTATGGGTGGAGTCGGTGGGGACG
>JAEYOT010000249.1 GCA_023411445.1 Pseudomonadota bacterium | reverse complement strand
CGGTCTTCGCGGTGACGGGGTCGGAGGCCCGACCGGCGGTGCTCGGCATGGACGCGGCCGTCAGCGCGCACGCAGGCCGCCCAGGCAGCGAGTATGAGAAACAGCTGATGCCGGTGAAGCGCGCCGCGCTCAGCGCGCGCGGGGTGGCGGTGGACACGGCCGTGCTCGGGGAAGCCGAGGTACGACGCGCCAAGTACTTTCGGGAGTTGGCAGCGCGCGTTCATGGGCGTCATTCGTTGATGGCGTACTTGCGCTGGCGCGGTGAGCCGCGCGCCGCGATCCTGCTCGGACGCTCTGGCTCGTCCTTTTCGCAGCGTGAAGTGGAGCGCGTCGAAGCGGTGCTGCCGGAGCTCGCCGCAGCTCGCGCCGTGCACGGCTGGCCTTACCGAGAATCACTGCTACCGGCGCTGCCTCGGTCTGGCTGGCTTTCGCGTGCGCGCTTGCGCGGTCCCGGCTCGGCGCCGGTCGTAACCCGTGGAGGTACGGTCTACGTACGGGATCGCGCAGGGTTTCGTGAGATGGTGTCGCAGGGCCACAGTGGGGACGAGCTCATCTGGACGCGCGCCCGCGTCGCCAGACCGAGCGAATCCGGCTGGCCCTATGTGGAGTTATTTCACGTCGCGGCAGGGTTAGCGCGTCAGCGACGTCGGGCGTTGTTCATCGGCTTGGGCGGCGGCGTGGCCGTGCGCCAGTTCGGGCGTGCCTACCCGGGCATCGCGCTGGATGTCGTGGAGAGCGAGCCGCAAGTGATTGCGCTCGCGCGCGAGTGGTACGACATCGCCTCGATCCCGGGGCTCACCCTGCATGTGGGCGATGGTGCGGAGCACGTCGCCCACGCGACGCCGGCGAGCATCGATATCATCGTCGTCGATGCCTATACGGACGCTTTTGTCGCTGAATTCGCCAACTCTGGCTTCTACGCGAACGTGCGACGGGCGCTCGCGCCAGGAGGCGCCGTCGCGCTGAACGTGATCAGTCGCCTCGACGGGACGGGTGAGCTACCGGCGATCGTGGCGGGGCTGCAGGCAGAGCTGCGGAACGTGAGAGTCGTACCGGTGCTGGGCACGGCGTCCCTTCACGCCACGGATTGGCGCAACGTGGTTGTGATCGCTCACCACGCGTCGTGACCGCGACAACCTCGCACGTGCTCCCACCTCATTTGCAATGTTGCGGTCGAATGGGCGGCCGGCAACAACTCAGGTGTTACTTTACTCTGATGAGCCCGCTTCCGCGCCCGAAGGATGCGGCACGCCCGCTGTCGCTCCGCTCAGACTTCGACTCCCAGTCCGCTGTGAGGGTCCGCTCACCAGAGCCGTCCAAGCTGCCGCAGCCCACACCCGTGAAGCCGACGGCGGCGCCTCCGCGCCCACTACCGGCCAAGCCGCTCGCATTGCAGCCAACACCAGCGCGCTCCGGACCTGCACCGGCACCGGCTCGCTCTGGACCTGCACCCGCGCGCTCGGGACCTGCACCGGCACCCGCGCGCTCTGGACCTGCACCCGCGCGCTCTGGACCTGCACCGGCACCTCCGCGCGCAGCAGCACCAGCCGTGAAGCCGCCAGCGGTCACGCCGCCGGCGCTACCAAAGCTGGCACCAGCGCGCGGCGCTCCACCTCCGTTGCCAGCGACGACCCCAGCGGCGCAACCAGTCGTTGCGAAGAGTCCGCCGCCGTTGCCTGTCGCCGCCCCCGCCGTGATCGAGCTGGCGCCGATCGAGCTGGCGCCGGAGCCGGAGCCGGAACCGAGCTTCGAGCTTCCGGTGACGCTCGCCGAGCCATCCGCGCCCATGACGTTCGCGGCACCGACTCCCCAGCGCACGCCAGCGCTCGCGCCGCAGCCATTCGTCGCGCCGCCGCCGGTTGCGCAGCCGCCCCGCGTCTACGTTGCCAACGATCCGGGCGACCTCCTCTTTGACGGCGCCGCGCGCAGTCGCCGCGCGCGCTGGGTCGTCATCGGCGTCGCCCTCGTGGCCCTGCTCGGCACGATCGCGGCCGCCATCGCCAGTCATTACCGGCCGATGTGAGGCGGCTCGAGGTGCGCGCCATCGACGGTGCGACCGCTCAGTCGACCGGAGTCAGCTCCATCTCGGCGGAGGCGGTCGTCGCGACTCCGCAGTCGGGCCCATTTGGCTCGTCGTGGCGGTAGGCGATCCCATCGAGCTCGAGCCGCCCAATCTCGGTGCCGTCTTGGCGCACCGTGACCAGAACACTCTCAGGTCCGCCGGCCTTGCCGTTGAAGCGGCCGATCGAGATCTCGCCAGATCCAGCCTCGTTTGAGCCCGCCAGAGAAGCGTTGAGCTGCCAATGGCCTCGCGTCAGGTGTTTGCTCGCGTAGAGGCCTTGTTCGGTATTGCTAGGTGCGTTGAGCTGGAGCTCAAGGTCGAACGTTTCATCCGGGATCTCGATCGAGAGCTGATAGGTCGCGGCAGGCAGGGGCTGGTCCGAGCTGAGCTCGATGGTCAAGCCTTCCGTCCACCCCATCAGCGTGCAGTCTTTCGAGCTGCACCCCGGCGCGAGGCTGCTCAGCGCTGCAGTCGCGAGGAATGTGAGCCGGGCCGCTTTCCTCGCTCGTGGACGACCCGCTCAGCGTTCCGGAAGGCTACGACTCGGAAGTGGTCTGGGATTGTTTGGGACTCTTGGACTACTTCGTGGCGCCCCACTACCGCTCGGATCCTCCGGAGTCGGCGGCCATCGAGCAGCTCGTCCGCGGGTAGCTCTGGTCGCTAGCGCCCCCTCCCACACGCGTAAAACGCGGCCAGAATCGGCTCATTCATTTCGGAAACCATCATTACTAACCACCCAGATCGGTCGCTTCCGCAGGGCGCCAAGCGAAGGAATACTCACGCGCTCGGCGCCCCCACACTTCCACTCACCTCGTGGTCGAGCAACGCACGCGAGCACCGCTGCAGTGCAAGGCGAAGCGCGCGTGCGTCGCCGCCGCGATGCAACGCTGCCCGCCGACGCGACGCACGACACCTTGATGAAGCGCCACCGTCGACGCTGTCGATGCGGATGCGAAACAAGTCAGTAGCGCGTGCAGCGACGAGCAGCGACGCTTGCGCAAAGCTGACGACTGCGACATCGAGACGTGACATCGAATGGCGCGCATTGAAGCGAGCAGTGCGCTGCGTACCGATCCGTGGCAGCGAGCGTCATCGCCGCAAAACGCCCCACAAAAATGTGGGCGCATGTGATTGAAGAGCGAGCTTCGTAATTTAGTTGCGAGAGGGTCTTAGCGCCGGCAAAATCCAAGGTCTGAGGCAGCAAGTGGGAGGCTGCTCGTTGTTGAAGGCATGACTGGGAAAGTCAGGCGCGGTCCGTGCTGATGGCCTGACGGAGCTGCGATTCGAGCCATCCTCGAGGAAGTCCTCGGCGGAGCCCAGTTGGGAGGTAAGACGTGCCAAGTATCATCATCGACTCTTCAGGCGACCTGCACGCCGGACAAATGCTGGGCCGCTACGAGCTGCTCATGCCCATCGCCAAAGGTGGCATGGGCAACGTCTGGGCGGCACGACTGAAGGGCACGCGAGGCTTCCGTAAGCTGGTCGCGATCAAGACCATCTTGCGTACGCTGGAGAATCCCCAGCTGGAGCAGATGCTGTTTCAGGAGGCCACGCTGGCTTCGCAGATCCACCACCCCAACGTGGCGGAGACGTTCGAGCTCGGTGAGCATGAAGGGACGCTGTACTTGGTGATGGAGCTGGTGACCGGGGAGTCGCTCCTCTTCATGCTGCGCCAGGCGCAGCCACAGGGCGGAGTGCCGATCGCGGTCAGCGTGAACCTAGTCGGCCAGGTATGCCGCGGCCTCGCCGCGGCGCACGACTTACGCGATGAAACGGGCCAGCTCATCGGCCTCGTCCACCGAGACATCTCTCCACCCAACGTGCTGGTGACCGACACCGGCACGGTGAAGATCGTGGACTTTGGCGTTGCCACCACGGCGTCGAGCGCCACCTGCGGCTCGGGGGAGATCAAGGGCAAGATTTCCTATCTCGCCCCAGAGCAACTGCGGGGTGAAGCGCTGGACGCTCGGGTGGATGTGTTCGCCACGGGCATCTTGCTCTACCTGCTGACCGTCGGCAGGCACCCGTTCCGCGGTGCGTCGGAGGCCGCGACCATCGCGCGCATCCTCTCGGAAGTGCCAGCTGCTCCGCCCTCGTCGCTCGTGGAGGACTACCCCGAGGGCCTCGAACAGGTGGTGATGCGCGCGGTGGCCAAGGATAGGGACGCTCGCTACGCCACGATCACGGAGCTGCTCGAAGCGCTCGAGGACGCCTACCCCTCGGCCTTCGGCCCGCGCGCAGACGAGCAAGTCACCAGCTACGTGCAGGAGCTCATGAAGGAGCGCCTGCAGGAGCGCCGCTCCATGCTGCGCGTCGCCGAAGAATGGGCCGAGACCTCATCGGCTCGCCTCTCGGTTACTTCGCTGCCGGCCGTAGCTGCCAGCCGGCCCGCGCCGAAGCCGACGTCGCACGCCGCTTGGTTCGGGGTCGGCGGCGTGATCCTGGGCCTTACCCTGGCGGCAGCCACGGTACTTTACCTGCGGTTGCCAACGGACACGCTTGCCACGGCGAGCAGCAACCCAGCCCGGGCGGGCCTGTCTGACGAACGCAGCGCGGTGGCGGCGAGCTCACCTCCGGTGCAAGTGCAGGACCTGCCTCAAATGAGCGCGCCCGAAGAGACTGACGCGACGGCGCCCGCGGAGACGAGCACGCAGCAACCCAGCGAGCAGCAACCCAGCGAGCAGCAACCCAGCGAGCAGCAGCCCAGCGAGCAGCAGCCCAGCGAGCAGGGTCACGCTGCGCTGAGCGCGCGGGAGCGGAGCAAGGGGAGCAGCGCGACGAGCGAGGAGCGCGAAGCCGCTACGGACGCGGCGTCCACGCCCGCCTCCGTGCCAGCCTCGGATCCGCCCCCGGAGCCAGCGGGATTGGCTGCGGAC
>JAEYOT010000234.1 GCA_023411445.1 Pseudomonadota bacterium | reverse complement strand
GTAGGCCAGACCCGCTTCTTCCCACGCGCCTCCCGCTTGAGCGTCCAAGCCCAGTAGGTCAGCGTCTTCGGGTTGATCCCGAGCTCGGCCGCGAACTCCGCCGTCGTCAGGCCACTGTCACGCCACCCCTCGACTCGCTTCGGCCATTCCTCACGCTCTACGCGCGTCCGCTTCTGCCTTGGCTCGTCCATGCGCGCGATTCTGCGACAGCGCGACGCACGCGGTCACGACGCGGTTGCCTGAACGGATACGTGGGACGCGCCTTCGATGTGGACGAGGGGCTTTGGCGCGACTTGTTGTGAAGAAGACGCGAAAAGAGGCTCATGAAGACACTCAAGCGAAACGGCAATGCTCCCGCTTCCGGGCGGCTCAAGCTCCTACTCGTCGACGATGGGACTCTCGTCACCCCGCCGCTCATGCGCGCGCTGACCACTGCCGGCTTTCGAGTCGAGCTCGTGGCGGACCCCGAATACGCGCTCGCAGACAGTCGCGGTCAGCAGTACGACGCGGTCGCAATCAACGACGATTTTGAGGAGATCGATGCGCTGTGGCTCAGCCTAGTGCACCGCATGTGAGATGCGTTCAAGCATTCGGCGGTAGCTTCGGATGATGGCGGCGGCGGGCTTGGTCCAGATGAATGGGGTGGGGTCCTTGTTCCAACCGGCAATGTAGGAGGCGATGTGGTCGCGGAGTTGCTTCTTGCTCAGGAATTCGGTCCCGCGCAGCGATTGCTTCGCAAAAATGCCGAAAAAGCCTTCGGCCTGATTGAGCCAGGAAGCGCTTGTTGGCGTGTAGTGGAAGTGGATGCGCCGGTTCTTCTTGAGCCACGCGACAACCTCGGGCGTACCGTGCGTCGACGAATTATCGAGCACGACGTGCAGCTCGCGCCGCGGATTTTGGCGCGCCACCAGCTTCATGAAGCCCAGGAAGTCCGCTGCCGTGTGGCTGTCGGAGCACGCATGCGCAACCTCCCCAGTCGCCACGTTCAGCGCTGCGTAGAGATCCAGCACCCCATGCCGCTTGTAGTCGTGCGTGTGACGCGCCGCTCGTCCTTGTCGCAGCGGCAGCGGCAGCTGCGTCCGCTCCAGCGCCTGGATCGACGTCTTCTCGTCGACGCTGAGCACGATCGCGTTGTCAGGTGGATCCAGGTACAGCCCAACGACGTCCTTCACTTTGGCGGCGAATGCCGGATCGCGGCTGACTTTGTAGGTTCGAACCAGGTGCGGCTTGAGCTCGTTGGCACGCAGGATCTTCGAGATCGTCCAGCTCGTCACACCGAACTTTCGCCCCAAGAGTCGCGTCGTCCAACGCGTTCGACCAGCCGGCGGCGGCGACAGCGTCATCTGGATGATGCGCTCAATCGTTTCCGCCGGCACCGCGTGATCTTTGCGCCCGCCTCGCTTCCGTTCCGCCAAACCGTCCACGCCAGCGCGTTGGAACCGCTTACGAATGTGCGAGACGGACGCGGCCGAAATTCCCACCATCTTGGCGATGTCCTTCCCCTTAATGCCCTCGGCACTGAGCAGCACCACCCGGGCTCGACGCACGTGGGCTGCCGGCGCAGATGGACGCGCGATCAACTTCTCCAGCGTCTTCCTGTCCGTGGCGCTCAGCTTCAAGTCTCCGACTCGTTCCATGCTCCGTTAGACGAAGCAAGCACGCGGAGATTGAACGCATCTCACATGCGGTGCACTAGCATGCGACTCCGCATGCAGGCCCTACGGGACGGTCCCCCGCGGCGTTAAGAGGCCGAATTGCCACTGAGCCGCAAGGCGCGCCCCACGTAGGCCTGCTGGGTCTCGCTCAGACTGCGGTGACGGGCTCGCCGTAGGACCGGAATAGGGCCCCCCACGGCGTATTCTGCTGCCAGTCTTGGAACACCCGCCGGTCCTTGAACGGCCAGCGGTAATGATCGTGATAGAGCTCGCTGCCGGCCACGAACAGGTGCACGAGCGGCGTGTGGAACAGCGCCTTCTGTAGCGGCTTTCCGGCGCCGAACCACAGCGAGTGGCCCACGCGGCTCACGGCGTTGTCGCCCACGGAGAAGTGCCAATTCTCTCCGGTCACGTCGGCGCCGACGACGGTGATGTCGCGCGGGTCGGCGACGCCCAGCCCGTCGTCATGAGCGACGCGGAGGTACTCGATGCCGAGCGGATCGAACCCCATCATCTTCGCCGCCACCGCGTCGATCGCGACCTGATCGGCGCTCGCCAGCATGTAGTTCTTGATGACGGGAAGCAGCGTGCGCGGGCCAGGGCCATTGCCGGCGGTAGTGCCGTCCATGATCGCGAACAGGCCCGAGTGGATCTCCTTCTGAATCGCCAAGAGGTCGACGAGCGTGCGGTGAATCCAACTATGCGTGTAGTGGCGCTTCTTCGATAGCAGCCCGCCGAAGGCATTCTTCATCGCACCCGTGGTCGTGGTGTAAATGTGACACTTCATGGTGGGCAGGTGCACGATGTTCTTGCCCACGAAGTAGTCCGGGATCCGAATCCCTTCCGGGTAGATGTGCTGGAGCACGTGCAGCCGTGCCTTGGGCCGGTAGTCGATCCAAGACATGTCCTCGGGCTTGAAGTTGTACAGCGCCTTGACGCCGTGCTTCTCGAGCACCGGTCGATAGTGGTTCAGATCCTCACCCTTGAAGGCATCGGTGACGACCGTTTCGTTCTGCACGCAGCTCAGGTCACCGTAACCGGCGTGCTTCAGCGCCAAGATAGCGCCTTCGAGCTGCCAGGGTGTGGTGTTCGCCCCGGGGAATGGGAAGTGCCACGAAATGTTGTCCTTCAAGATCGTGCTGCGCGACGGATCGAGCGCCTGCCGCAAGCCGGCCAGCTCGCACAGTCGCTCGATGTCTTGCAGCACGGTCTCGGGACGAGTCTGCAGCGCTGCAACGACGCTGTTGCTCATGTCACTTGTCTTCGAAGTGCACTGCGAGCACCGGCTCGTCAAGTAGCGCGAGACGGCCGATGGTGGTGAACGCGAGCCGTGGCCCGCCGTCGCGGTGTCGCGAGCGAAAGCAAGCCGTAGACTGGGCAAGAGCCGATGATTGCCGTCGCGATGAGCACCAACCCCAAGAGGTTGTAGGGATACGTCGGGAGCTCCAGCAAAGGCGAGGCGAGTAGCAACAGACCAAGGCCCATGCGGAAGGTTCGCTCAGGCAGCACCAGATTGGCTTTCATCTCGTTACCTCAAACAAGCGTGAGTGCACGAGCCGTGCCTACGACCGAGCCGCATGCTTTGGCGCCAATCGCCGTGTCTCGGCGCAAGAATTTCGTGCCGGGCCGCGGCCCTTGCGCGCAAGTCTCGCCGGCGAGGCGGCTGGCGCGTTTCGCGTGTGCGCGCGCGCGGGGTCACGAGGTTGCGCGGACGAACTCCGTGATCGTTTGTTGGAACGGCGTCGTGGGGCGACCGATGAGGCGGCTCAGGGCGCGGCCCTCGTCGAAGAGCGCGCCCTTCGCGACCCCTGCGTCCGTATGAGAGACTATCGTCGCCACCACTTCTGGCAGGCCCGCCTGTATCGCTGCCGACCGAAAGGCTTCCGGCGACAGGTCTTGATAGACAAAGGGCTTCCCCGATGCTTCGCGGACGACCGCTGCCAGGTCCGCCATCGTGAACGATGCGTCGCCTGCGAGCTCGTAGATGCGTCCCGCGTGGTCGTTGCTTGTGAGCACGGTCGCGGCGGCACGCGCGTAGTCGGCGCGCGCCGCCGAAGAAATGCGCCCGTTGCCTGCCGCGCCAGCGAGCACGCCATGCGCCAGCGCCGCGGGAAGTCGCCACGTGTACACCTCCGTGTACCAGCCGTTTCGCAGCAGCACGAACGGCACGCCTGACTCCCGCAGCGCAGCCTCCGTATCGCGATGCTCTTCCGCGAGCAGCAGCGGTGTGCTGTCCGCGTGGAGAATGCTGGTGTAGGCAATGAGCTTCACCCCAGCTCCGCGCGCGGCCTCGATCACGTTTCGGTGCTGCACCTTGCGCTTGCCAATCTCGCTGCCCGAGATGAAAAGTAGCCGGTCCACGCCGTGAAACGCTCGCTCCAGCGTCTCCGGTCGCGTGTAGTCGGCGACGCGAGCTTCGACGCCCTTCGCGCGAAGTGCGGTCACCGCCGTTTCGTGCTTGTCGAGGTCGCGCACGCCCGCCAGGATGGAGCTTGGCGGCACCGTCTCGAGGAGCGTCTCGATGACGAGCTTGCCAAGCGCCCCGGTTGCCCCGGTGACAAACAGGGTTGGTGTCTGGGCCATGGTCTTCATTCTCCTGCGTTTGAGGGGTAAGCTCTCGGAGCTCAGGGCAAATGTAAGCAAGCCCCACGCGGTGTGAAGGAGGCAGGATCTTGGGACAGGGTAACATCGAAGTAACCTCTTCTGAACCCGAGCGCCGCAAGGGCTGGGTCGTTGACCCGCAATGCCCAGTGCGAGACGTGCTCGATCGCATCGGTGACAAGTGGTCAACGCTCATTCTTGTCACGCTCGCGAACGGTCCCCGTCGCTTCAGTGAGACCAGGCGCGCCATCCCTGATATCTCGAAGCGCATGCTGACGCAGACCTTTCGGGAGCTCGAGCGCGATGGTCTCATTGCCCGCGCCGTGTTCCCGACGAAGCCGCCGAGCGTCGAGTACCGGCTGACCCCGCTCGGCGAGACGATGCTCGAGCCGCTGCGGGCCCTCGCGGACTGGGCCAATCGCAGTCACGAAGCGATCAAAAATGCACGCCTCGCCTTCGACGCGATGTGCTGAGCGTCGCTCGTCCTGGCTCGGGAGCGCGCTGGCCGTGGTGCTGGCGTTGCTGCCGTGTGAGGCGTGGGCGCAGGTGGCGGAGCTGGGGCAGGTAGGTGTTGAGTACCAGCCGGGCTCCCAGATTGGGGCGGATCCGCGCCAGGAGATCAGGGTGCTTCTGGCGCACCTCAGCGTGCAGGCTCCAGTCCCGATCGCGACATGGATGGTGCTGCTGCCGGGGGCGTCCTACGAGCTGCTTGATTTCGGCTCCCGAGGCGTCGACGTTCCGCGGCTCGATACACTGCACGATCTCACGCTGAGCCTGGGCACAGCCATCGTGGTAAGTGATCGGATCGTAGCGGTGGCGTCGGTGGGTGGCGGCTACGCGGCGGAGGGCTTCGCGACGGATGATCTGCTGCTCACGTTTAGCGCCGTGGGCACCTACGCAGTGTCCGACACCTTGAGGCTGGGGGCCGGCGTTGCCTACGACGGGCAGACAGGGTCGATTCTACCGATTCCGCTGGTGTCTCTCGAGCTCAAGCTTAGTCACCGAACGCGCTTGCGTGGTTTGGTGCCGACGCTGCTCGTGTTCGAGCACCGCGCTGCGGATTGGCTGACAGCGGGGGTGGTGGGGTCCCTCAACGGCAACCGCTATCACCTCGACCCTGCCAAGTATCATTCGCAGGATCCCGAGCTCGCTTATGCGGTCTACTCGGTCGCGCCGCGGCTCAGCTTTAGCTTCACGCCGGCCCTGCACGCGGACATCTACGCAGGAATTGCCGTCTTTCGACGTTTCGAGGTGTTCGAGAATCGCGCCTCCGTCGGGGCCAATTCGCTGAAGCCGGGTGCGGCGGGCGGGCTGCGGCTGTGGGTCGGGCTCGAAGGTTGGGACGCGCCACGCTCGCATGAGGACGCGGGACGCAGTGGCGCTCTCCGCTGACCCGAGCGTTTTCCACCGCGCCAGTGGCCATGCTGCCGCTACTTGGCGTGCGCATTCAAGAAGGCGACCGAACGCTCGAGCGCCAACTTGGCTGCGTCGGTCGTCAGGAGCAGCTGGTACTCGTGGCCGAGGGCGGGCTGATGGTCCGGCGGGAAGAACAGCGCATCGACTTCGACACCGCGTGCGCGCAGTGCCTGCGCGAAAGCGTGCGACTGTGGAGCGAGCGGATCGCCGTTGCCGACCGAGATGAACGTCGGCGGGTAGGCGGCAGAGACGTGCGGCGTGACCGCCAGCTGCGCCAACCTCGGGTCGTGGGGATCGCGAGTCCCCAGGTAGGACCACACTACCGTGCGCATGAAGCTGGCGAATGGCCCTTGGAAGCTCATCGTGGTGGGATCGTACGGTCCGCAGTACAGGACCAGGCCGCGGAGCGCGGCGCGCTCCAAGCCCGGCCTGATGCCCAGCCGCCGCGCGTAGTCAGCATCGGAGATGGTCAGCGCGGTCTGGGCTGCGATGTGCGCGCCGGCGGAGTCCCCGGCTAGAAAGATGCGCTGCGGATCGAGCTTGAAGCGCGCGGCGCTTCGGACCAAGTGCTCGAGCGCGAGGTTCGTTTGGCGGACGGGGGTGGGGAAACGCGCCTCGGGCGCCACCGAGTAGTCGATGGCGACCGTCGCGAAGCCTTTGCCGGCTAGAATCTTCAAGTAGCCGCTAAGATCCGAGCGTGTGCCACCGACGAACCCGCCGCCGTGCACCCAAACCACGGTCGGCATGGGTTGACGGGCGCTAGCGGAGGTGAAGAGGTCGAGCTTGGCGTCGGGTTCGTCGGGCGCATAGCTCAGTCCGAGCTGCCCGGCGACTCCCGCGGGAATCAACGGCACGGTAGAGGCGATGGCCTCGTCCGCACCGTCCTTGAAGGCATAGCGAATCAACCACACCGACGGCCACGGGCTCAGCTGGAATGCTGCGTAGACGCTCAGCGCGAGCGCACCGAGCAAGACGACCGCGCGCGTCACTGACTTTCGCAGCATCCGGTACCTCCTCCGATGAGGCCATCGTTTCACCGTTGCGCGCGCCGAGCAAGGTGAGGCCGAGCAGAAGGCCGCGGTTCGCTGGCTGTCAGAGCGCGCCTAGGGCGACCACGAGTCGGCGAGTCGGAGCGGGAGCGTTTCGCAAGGTTCGCACTGCACGACGGCGTCGCCACGCCAGGGGCTGCCGCATAGCGCCGGCGTCGCGCCATGCCCTATGGATGACTCGCTCCGTCAGCGCGGCGGCTTGGTCTGCTGAGGAGAAGGAGCGACCGAGGGCGACTCGCTGTCTGACCGGTCTATCGCCCCGCCGGCGCGGGCCTTCGGATCGTAGTGCACGCCGTGCGGGTCGATTTTCCACCCGGGAGCGGCGCCGGTGTTCGTTGGGCCTTCCGCGAGCTTGTCCGCGGGAGCTCTTCTGTCTGCGCCAATAACCTGGCCATCAGACGTAGTCGGGGGTGGGGGCCGATAGTCGTAGCTCGGCGAGCGTAGCGGTGCGCGCCCCGATGTCTCCAAGCACCCAGTGAGGGGGGCGAGCAGCAACGCGAGCGCGACAGGGAGCAGCCGTCCGAGCGATGAGCAAATGAAGGGCCCCATGCCGCACGAGGGTACCACTCCGCGCTGATCGGGCCAGGCCAGTGGTCCCCCCGCACAACGCAGCGCGGCAGCAGTGGCAAGCAGCTGATAGCTCGACGTCATGGCTGAGGGCTTCGGTGGCTCGCATGTGCTGGAGTCATCCCTCCCAACGTTCCGTCTGACGTTTATCCCTGTTGCGTGCGAGACAATGTATCCCGCCGCCTTCTTCATTGCTTCGCCGTGCGTCATGAGGCGTGCGCCTCAATAGCAATGTTGCAGGAGCCGCAGTCAGTTCCCTACAGCGCTTCAGCGACGGGCGCGGAGCGGTAGGCGCACGGCTTGCCGGGGACGCTTTGGACGCGGGTGAGCTCTTCGCGCGCGCGCTCGACCAGGGGCTTGGCGGCGTCCTCCGCGAGCTGAGCGCGCTCTTCCGGATCGCGGGCGAGGTCAAACACTTGGGCGGTGGAGCCCTTGAGCATGACCTTGTTTTGCCCGAGCACGACGCCTTGGCGTGGGGGGCGCGAGTAGGCGGCGGGTACGTCGATGATGACGGTGCGCTCGGCGGGCGGCGTGCCCTTCAAGTCCTCTAGCAGCGACACGCCGCGCCAGGAGGAAGGCTTTTCAACGCCGAGCAAGTGGGCTATGGTGGGCGCGATGTCCAGCGCGCTGCGCGGAGTGTCGATCTTCTTGGGCGCGACGCCGGGAATGTGGACGATGAGCGGCACCCGCACTTCTTCCTCAAACAGCGATGAGCCGTGCCGGAACGTGCCGTGCTCGCCGAACGCCTCGCCGTGATCGGAGCTGACGATGACGGCAGTGCTGCTGGCGATGCCGGCGCGCTCGATGCTTTCGAGCACGGTGCCGATCGCCTGGTCCGTGAAGGCGACCTCGCTGTCATAGATGTGACGCGGATCTTTGCCGCGCGGCGGGAAGGTCGCGTGAGCCACGTACGAGTCGTGCGGATCCACGAAATGAATCCAGGCGAACACCCGGGTCCGCGGGCGCTCGTTTTCGAAGTAGGTGGTGGCTAGCTTCGCGATGTCGGGGCTCGTGATCGCGCCGCGCGTTTGCATGCGGCCGGCAGCGCCGTGGATGAGCCGCCACTCGTCGAAGCCGGCTCGCGGCGCCGTGTCGCCCACGAAGATGGCGTGGCCGTGCGCGGCGAACGTGGTGACGCCGGCCGCCTTGAGCGTCGGTCCGACGCTCTCCGGAATGTCGTACAGACCCAAGCCGCAGTCACTGCGATTGATCTCGCTGGGGTAGCGGCTCGCGAGCATGCCGTTGAGGCTGGCGGTGGTGATGTGAGCCAGCGCGTAGGCGCGCGTGTACACGACGCTCTTCTCGGCCAAGCGTGAGAGGTTGGGCGTCTCCACGCCCTGGTAGCCGACCCAAGGTTGATCCGCGCGCAGCGTGTCCACCGTGATCAGCACCACGTTCTCGACTTGGGGTGTGGCTGGCGGTGCCGGCGGGGCGCTGGCCGCAGGACTCGCCGACGGCGCGGCGTTGGCCGCGGGCTTGGTTGCTGGCGGCGGTTCCGCGCGCTGCTCTCCGCTACCGCTGGCTTCGCGCCGGCAGGATGCCAAGAGCAGCACGGCCGCGCAGGGCACGAGGACTCGTAGGGCGCTCAAGATCTAGTATTTTAGACCGCCTCGCTTGGCGACAGCAACACCCGGTCTAGGCGCCGATGTGTGACAGGGTTGCCTCGCTCCCGCGCTGAACCGCGAAAGAAGTCGGCGGCTTTTGTGGGCCGATCGTGGGCACCATCCCGAGCCCGGTGCCGATGTTCGTCTACTCAAGCGGTCCGACGAGCTCGGTCGTGCCGTCCGGGAGAAACGCGGTGATGGGGCCCGGTGAACTTCAGGGTAGTTGCCGCTTGAGTAGATTCTACGCTGCTGCTTCGGAGCTGATCACCTGATGGGGGTTGAGGACGACGGCGGGAGCTGGCGACCAATCGCGCGTTTTGCCTGACCAACTGTGTGGCAGCTGCTTCCTCGTTCGCTGATAGAGGCGATGCCGTGCTGCCAGGATGCCCTTGTCGCGGCCGTTGTAGCGGTCGTCGGGCGTCACGAAATTCAACGCTGAGTGCAGGTGCTCCGTGTTGTACCAGCGCACGAAGCCGCTCACCCAATCGCGAGCTTCGTTGATATCACGGAAGGGTCGGTTTGGGAATCCCGGTCGGTACTTCAGTGTTCGAAAGAGCGCCTCGGAGTAGGGGTTGTCGTCGCTGACACGCGGCCTGCTAAACGAGGCCACAACGCCGAGGCGCTGCAGCGTCGCGAGCATCGTCGCGCCCTTCATCGGGCCACCGTTGTCGGAGTGCAGATGCAGCCCCTTCGGGTCGGCGTTCACGCTCTGGCAAGTTCGCTCGATGAGTTTGCTCGCCGCTTCTGCAGATTCATGTTCGTGCACCTCCCAGCCCACAATGCTGCGGCTGTAGAGGTCCTCGACGAGGTACAGGTAGAAGAAGCTGCCGCGTACCGGCGCGCGCAGGTATGTGATGTCCCACGACCACACAGTGTTCACCGCCGACGCCACAAGCTCAGGCGGTCGATGATGCATCCGTGGTCGTGACCGGCCCCGGTGCGCAAGCAGCTGCTCGCTGCGAAGGATCCGGTACATCGTCGATTCCGAGGCCACGTACACGCCTTCGTCGGCCAGTTGGGGCACGATTTGGCGAGGGGAATGGTCCCGAAAGCGCTCACTCGTCAGCACGTCCAGCACACGACGACGTTGCTGGACGGTCAGGGCATTCGGTGGCGTTGTCTTGGGTCCAGAGCGGCCATC
>JAEYOT010000195.1 GCA_023411445.1 Pseudomonadota bacterium | reverse complement strand
CTCCCTCACTGGCCGCGAGCTGGGGCAGGACTTCGATCCGAAGAACGGCTGGCGCATGTACCACGGGCAAGTGGTGCCCGGCTTTCCCTCGCACCCGCACCGCGGCTTCGAAACCGTCACCATCGTGCGCCGAGGGCTCGTGGATCACGCGGACTCGCTGGGCGCCGCCGCGCGCTACGGCGGCGGTGACGTGCAGTGGCTCACCGCCGGTCAGGGCATCGTCCACGCGGAGATGTTTCCGCTGCTGGACCGCGCCGCGCCGAACCCGCTGGAGCTGTTTCAGATCTGGCTCAACCTGCCGGCTGCGGACAAGCTCGCCGAGCCGCACTTCTCCATGCTGTGGCGCGACACGATCCCACGCCGCACGTTGCAGGACGCCGCGGGAAAGAAGACGGAGCTCACGGTGATCGCCGGCCGCTTCGCGGACGCCGTGCCGGGCGCGCCGCCGCCTCGCTCTTGGGCCAGCAAGGAGAGCTCGCACGTGGCAATCTGGACGCTGAAGCTGGAGCCCGGCGCAAGCGTCACTTTGCCGGCCGCGCCTGCCGGCGTGAACCGCAAGCTCTACTTCTTCCGTGGCTCCTCGCTGCGGATCGGGCAGACCGAGCTGAGCCACGGCCACGCCGCCACCGTGCGGGCCGAGCTACCGACGACGCTGGAGAACGGCAGCGAGGAGGCGGAGCTGCTGCTGCTGCAGGGCCGCCCGATCGGCGAGCCGGTGGTGCAGAGCGGCCCCTTCGTGATGAACACGCGCGCGGAGATCCAGGCCGCGTATCGGGACTACCGCGCGACGCGCTTCGGCGGCTGGCCCTGGCCTTCGCAGGACCCCGTTCACGGCGCGGAAGGCGTGCGCTTCGCGAGGCACGCCGACGGCCGCACCGAGCGCGCGACGTGACGAGCTACGGCCAGCTGAGCGCGGAGTTTTACGCGCTCGACAAGCCGGAGCCGCCGCCGGATGCTTTCGATTTCTACGAGCGCTACGCACGCGCCGCCGCAGGGCCGATCCACGAGCCCATGTGCGGCAGCGGGCGGTACCTCTTGCCGCTCCTCGCTCAGAGCCTGCCCGTGAGCGGCAGCGACAGCTCGAGCGAGATGCTCGCGCTCTGTCGCGCTCGCGCCGAGAAGCTGGGCATCACGCCCCAGCTCGAGCGCACGGCGCTGGCGGAGCTGGTCGGGAGCTACGCGCTCGTCTTCATCCCTTCCGGCTCGTTCGGCCTCTTGATCCACGACGACGAGGTACGCCAGGCGCTTCATGGGGTCTTCGGCGCGCTGGCGCCCGGCGGTACGTTCTTGGTCGAGGTGGAGCGGTTGCTGCCCGCGGAGCCGAGCAGCAGCGGGGTGTGGGGCGGGCGCTGGCTCGAGCGCCCCGACGGCGCGAAGCTCGTCTTCAGCTGGCTCACGCAGTACAGCGGCGCCGCCAACGTCACCCTCGGGCTCCACCGCTACGAGCTGGTGCAAGACGGTCGCCTGCAGCACAGCGAGCTCACGGAGTTTCGGGTGCGGAGCTACGACCGCTCCGAGTTTCATGACCTGCTGGCGCACGCCGGCTTCGCCGACATCGTCGCGCTCAAGCCGTACCAAGAAGAGCCGGCCGACGAGCACGACGACGCCTTCGTCTTTCGCTGCCGGAGGCCCGCGCTGTAGTCGTTTTCGGCGCCGGACGGCGGGTTCGGGCGTACGCTGCCGCGCATGACGGCAGCCACCAGCGCGCGCAGCTTCGTGCTGATCGGCCAGACCGCGCTCGCCTCGCCGGACTTCTCCACCGAGGACCTACCGAGCACGAGCGGGCGGCTGGACGTGCTGCTGCGGGCCCTGCGCGCGGCGCTGCTCGTCTCGCACGGCGTGCGCCGCGATACACGGGTGTACCTCGTGCTGCGCGGCGGCGCGCTGGCGCCCCGCGTCGTGCGCGTGAGCGGACACGACGCCAAGTTCTTGCGCCCGGACGAGCGCAGTCTGGCCATCTTGCTGAAGAAGACGCTCGCCGCTGCGGCGGACGACCAGCTGCGCGAGCTGCGTCCCGGCGTGTGGTCCTGTCGCGGAGATCTCGAGCAGGTGCTGCGCGACGTCGGCGACGCGCCGCGCTACCTGCTGCACGAGGACGGCACGGATCTGCGCGCCGAGCCGAGCACCTTGGCAGCCGGTACCTTCTTCATCGGCGACCACACGGGCTTCGCCTCCTCCACGTTGGAGCTGCTGGAGCGCGCCGGCTGCCGCCGCGTCTCGATCGGGCCGCTCAGCCTGCACACTGACGACGTGGTCACGATCGTTTCGAACGAGCTGGACCGCCGCGCAGCCGCGCCTCCCCTGTCGAGCGCGTGAGCGCTACCACGCGCTCGCGCACGAAGCGGCAAGCCTCGTCGTCATCCGTCGCGCTGGCCCAGAGCAGCTCAGTGGCGGCGCCGCCCAGCGGAAGCGGCAGCTCGGCGAAGCGCAGGTGTGGGCGCGCAGCGACGGCCTCTCGCGCGAGGATGCGAGGCACCGTGGCGAAGAGCGCGCTACCTTCCACGATCGCTGGCACGTTGGCGAAGCTTGCCACCGAGCAGCGGCTCCGTCGCGTTCGCTGCAGCGAGTCCTCGACGATGCCGCGAAAGTCCGCGTTGTAGGAGACGACTACGTGCTCGTGCGCAAAGTAGCTGTGCTCGCTCAGCTTGCGCCCGACGCGCGCGTGACGAGCGTCGAACAAGCACACGAAGTCGCCCCAGAACAGGCTCTGCCGTCGGACCGAGGCCGGCAGCTCATCCGCCACCGTCACGGCCATGTCCACGCGCCCCATCACCAGCGCGTCCGCCACGCTACGAAACTGAACCGGCACCGCCACCACGCGCATGCGCGGCGCCGTGGACGAAAGGTCGCGGAGCAGCTTCGGTAGGAGCCATGTCTCCGCTGCGTCCGAGAGGCCGAGCCGCAGCGCGCGCTCGCTCTGGGCCGGATCGAAGCGCTCACCGCCGAGCGCCGCGTCCAGCAGCGCGGCTAGGTGGAGCTGCGCCTTGGCACGCAAGGCCTGGCCGCGACTGCTGAGCGCCAAGCGACGACCCTGGCGCACGAACAGCGGCGCGCCCACCGCCGTGGTCAGGCGGCGAAGCGCCGCGCTCACGGCGGGCTGCGTGAGGTACAGCCGGCTGGCAGCGGCCGTGACCGAGCCGGCGTCCGCCACCACGCAGAACACACGCAGCAGGTTGAGGTCCAGGTCCCTCTCATAATTTTGATGCATGCGTCACATACATCCTATTACCTGGTTTGATGGGTTGGCCAGGCCTACGTTCAGCGGCGAAGGAGACGACCAATGAATCAAGCTGCATCGAGCACTAACGTCGCGCTGGGTCAGGGCGGGCCGCAGGTATTTCGCCTGGCGCTCGGCTGCATGGGCATGTCCGGGATGTACGGCAGCGCCGACGAACGCGAGAGCATCGCCACCATCCATGCCGCGCTGGAGCGGGGGGTGAACCTGCTGGACACGGGCGACTTCTACGGGATGGGTCACAACGAGCTTTTGATTGGCAAGGCCCTCGCCGGCAAGCGCGAGCGCGCGCTGCTCTCGGTCAAGTTCGGGGCGCTGCGCGCGCCGGGCGGTGGCTGGATCGGCGTCGACAATCGACCGGCCGCGCTGAAAAATTACCTGTGCTACAGCCTGACACGCCTGGGCGTTGACTACGTGGACGTGTACCGCCCCGCGCGGCTCGACCCCAACGTGTCGATCGAAGAGACCATGGGGGCGCTGGCCGAGCTGGTGCAGGCCGGCTACGTGCGCGGCATCGGCCTGTCCGAGGTCGGGGCGGAGACCATCCGGCGCGCGCACGCCGTGCACCCCGTGCGCGACCTGCAGATCGAGTACTCGCTGCTCAGCCGCGGCCCAGAGCAGAAGATCTTCCCGGTGCTCCGCGAGCTGGGCATCGCGGTGACGGCCTATGGCGTGCTCTCGCGCGGGTTGCTGAGCGGCTCGGTGCCCAAGGAAGCCAGCGACTATCGCGCGCACCTGCCGCGCTTCAGCGGCGAGAACGGCGAGCACAATCGGCGGCTGGCGCGCGCGCTGGGCGAGGTCGCAGCCGAGCGCGGCATCAGCCCCAGCCAGCTGGCCATCGCCTGGGTGTTAGCCAAGGGCGAGTCGATCGTCCCGGTGATCGGCGCGCGCACACGCCAGCAGCTCAGCGAGTCGCTGGCTGCGCTGGAGGTCTCGCTCAGCCCGGCAGAGGTCGAGCGCGTGGAGGCGCTGGTCACGGCCGCCAGCGTGCGCGGCGATCGCTACCAGACGGCCCAGATGAGCCACCTCGACAGCGAGCGCTGAGCGCGCCTCACTTCTTCTTCGGTTTGCGACGCTGGGGCGGCGCCGTCACCACGATCTTGCGCGAGGGTCGTTTTGGTGGCGCGTCCGCCAGCGGCGCAGCCGGTGCTGGCTCTGCTCGCTCGAAGGTCCGCGGAGCTCGCACAGCAGCCTCACGCGGCGGGCGAGCTTCACGCGGAGGGCGCGCGTCGCGGGCGGGACGAGCATCGCGCGGCGGGCGCGCGTCGCGGGCGGGACG
>JAEYOT010000172.1 GCA_023411445.1 Pseudomonadota bacterium | reverse complement strand
GTGTAGAACAAGATGCGCTCGGTGAGCGTCGTCTTGCCCGAGTCGATGTGGGCGGAGATACCGATGTTGCGGATGCGTTCGAGGGGGATACGGGTTGCCACGGGGTCTTCTCGAGTTTTTAGGGGAGCTGCCCCCTACCGAAACCGGCCCGGGAAGGGAAGCAGCACCGCGAATCGCCCGGATTTCAGCCCGGCGCGCCGCGCCTACTAGCACAACCCGGGCGGACGCCAACCAATCCGCGCAACGGATTCGCATCACGGCGGAATTTGGCCGAGCCGGAGGGGCGCTCGAGGCGGCGATCAATCAATGACGGCCGAGCTCGCGTCCCAGCGAGCGCTGTGCCTGTCTTCCCCTGCCGCGCGCAGCCCGCAGGGCGAGCACGGCTTTGGGGAAGACCGCAGGCGCGCAGCCGCAGGCGAGCACCTGCGAGTTGGGGCAGCTCCGCCAAACATTTCGAAGCGCGCTGCCTAAGATCTTCCCCCCAAGGCGGGCAGCATTCCTACTAATCGACAGCAGGCTAGCGAGCAGGGCATGCTGAGAGCCTTCGAGATCGCTCAGCGAGCGACAAACTCGAACGAAGAGGGCGGCGCCGGTATGGCGGAAGCAGCAATCCGACTCGCGGTTCTGGGCAGACTCGGCGTGTATCCGCTGGTGCGGCTCTCCTTGCCGGGGCGACGCCTGCTCGCCTACCTGGCGCTCAGCGGCGAGCCCGTCACGCGCATGGCGGCGGCCGCCGGGTTGTGGCCGGAGGCCGCGGACGAGGCAGCGCGAGCCAACCTGCGCCGCTCCTTGTGGCAGGTGCCACGCGGCTGGGTCAGCGCCATCGGCGATGAGCTGGCGCTCGAGGCAGAGGTCGATCTCGCGCGGGCCAAGGCGGCGGCGTCGCGCGCGCTCAAGGGTGAGCGGCTGGATTTCGACGAGCTCGAGCTGCTCGCGCACGACATCTTGCCCGGCTGGCACGACGAGTGGGTGCTCGCAGCCGCAGACGCGTTCCATCTCTTGCGCGTGCAGTCGCTGGAGGCCGCCGGTCGAACCTGGCTCGCCGCGGGCGACTTCGCGCTGGCCACGCACGCCGCAGCGTCTGCGCTGGCGGCGGAGCCGCTGCGCGAATCAGCCGCCGCCGCGTTGATCGACGCGCACCTGGCGCAAAGCAACCGCTACGAAGCGGTGCAGTGCTTCCGCTCGCTCGAGAAGCGACTCAAGCTCGAGCTCGGCGTCGCTCCCCATCCCGCTTTGAGCCGGCGCGTGGCCGGCCTCTACAGCGCCTGACCCCGAGCTATTCATTCTAGCACCAGTCGAAAACTGCCTATTTTCGGCCGATTTCGCGGTGTGGACGCGCGGCGGACGAGCCGAGGACGCTAGGAGGACGCGCTCGGCGCGCATTGGAGACGCGAGCCAGCTCGAGGCCGCAACGCGAGCGCGGCGCCGGCGCGCACGCGGCGCGCACGCGTCACCGATGACGGAGCGCACAGGCGCGGACGAGCGTCGTGGTGAGCTGCGTGAGAGCTGAGGCGAAACCGGGAGCAGCTACATGACCATGCCAATCACTCAGGAACCTGAATGGACCCAGCGCTCGCTCGAGACGCCCTTCGCAGACGTAGAGAGCGAAGGCCCGCGCGCAGCGGTCGAGAGCGCGAGCGCCGCCTGGGATCCGAGCTTCGCGCCGTTCGCCGAGGACGCGGCCCTCAGCCTGCCCGAGTCAGAGACGCAGCAGCTGTTCGCAGAGGCGCTGGCCGAGCTGTACGACGAACAGTTCGACGAAGCGGTGGCGCGGCTGGCTGAGGAAACCGAGCAGGCGGTCGCCGAGCGTTTCGTTGGCGAAGCGGCCCACGCGGGCGGCGAGCGTGAGCGCTATGGCGAGCAGCGCCTGTCGTCCGTACGCTTCGAAGCTGAGCAGTACCTGCATGCGCTGGAGGCGGGGCTCAGCAGCGCAGACGTGCAGTCGCTGGCGGAGGAGCAGCTGGACACACTGCTCGAGAGCTTCGATCCAGAGCCGGGCGAGCATACCCCGGCGGGTGAAGAGTTCATCGGCAAGCTGGTGAACAAGGCCAAGAAGGTAGTCAAGGTCGTGGGTAAGGTGGCCAAGACCGTCGGCAAGCTGGCCACGCCACTGCTCGGTCCCGTGCTTGCGAAGCTGCGGGGCCTGGTCCAGCCGCTCCTGCGCCGGGTGCTGTCCTTCGCGATCGGTAAGCTGCCGGCACCGCTCCAGCCCGCCGCGCGCCAAATCGCGTCGCGTTTCACGGCCGAGCGCGACGAGCAAGAGAGCTTCGACGAAGCGCCCGCTTCGCCCACGCAGCTGAGCGACGTGGAGCTGCTAACGGAGTCGTTCGACGTCGTGCTGGCGGAGGCGATCACGAGCCCCGAGGCGTTGACCGGAGAGCTGGAGCGCTTCGCCAGCGGCGAAGAAGAAGAAGAGCCGGACGGGCGACAGCTGGAGCGCCTCGCCGAGCAACGCGGCGTGCTCATCGATAGCTTGCGCGAGGCCGACGCAGAGCAGGACCTCACGCCGGTGATTGAGCAGTTCGTCCCCGCGCTGCTGGCGGCGCTGCGCCTGGGCATCAAGCTCGCCGGCAGGCCCAAGGTGGTGTCCTTCCTGGCCAAGTACTTGGCGCAGCTGATCGGCAAGTGGGTCAAGCCGGAGCTGGCGCAGCCGCTCTCCAGCGCGATCGTCGACACCGGGCTGCGGCTGGTATCGCTGGAAGCCGAGAGCGAGGCCGAGCAACTGGCGGACGACGCGGCCCCGGTCGCGCTCGCCAGCGTGATCGAGGACACGGTGCGCCGCGTCGCCGAGCACGAGGACTACGTCTTCGAGGACGAGGCGCTCACGCAGCTGGCGGCGGCTGAGGCGCTGAACGAGGCCGTGGCCACGCATTTTCCGCCGCGCTTCGTGCGGCCGAGCTTGCAGCAGGCGCCGTCGCTCGGCGGCACGTTCGTGGCGCGCTCTCCGCGACGTACCCGCACCT
>JAEYOT010000171.1 GCA_023411445.1 Pseudomonadota bacterium | reverse complement strand
AGTCACGGCGGGCTCCTGCGGCCACAGCATGGCTGCTGCCACGCCACTCACCACCGCGGCCGACCCCGCGCCCCAACTGAGCAACGCCGCCCGGCTCAGCCCGAGCTTGCCGAGCGCGGCGGCCAGCGCTGAGCTCGGCGCCGCGACCGCGACGAGCGGAGCCGTCGCCACGAATGGTAAGCGCAGGCTGCGCGCTATGGACGACAGCGCGGCCGGCGTCGGGCGATCGCGTCGCGCGAGCCTCACCAGCTCGTCTAGATTGGGTTGCGTCACCGCTTCACTCCCTTCTCGGCCAGCAGGCGCTTCAAGCTGCGCCGCGCCAGCCGCAGCCGTGAGTACGCCGTGAACAAGCCACACTCGACCCGCTCCGCGACTTCACTCATCGGCACCTCTTCGATCTCGTGCAGCACGAACACCTCGCGCTGCAGCTCCGAAATTTGGTCGAGCGCCCAGCAAAGCAGCTCGTGCGTGGCTCGTCGCTGCAGCTCTTGCTCCTGCGAAGCTGCGACCACGCGGCTATCCTCACCCAGCGGCATCAGCTGGCGCCGGCGCCGCCAGGCCTTGGCGACACGGAGCGCAATGCCGTAAAGCCAGGTGCGCTCGCTCGACTCCCCACGGAACTCGGCGAGCTTGCGGTGCGCGATCAGGAACACTTCCTGGCAGGCGTCCGCCAAGTCCTGCTCGCGCACGCCCAGGTACTTGAGGAAGCGCCACACCTCCTGCGCGTGATCGCGAAATAGCGCGGCCGTCGCCGGGCCTACCAGCGCCTCTTCTTCGACCATTTCCGGCAAGCTGGCGGGCGGAGCCACGGCCCTTCATGAGTGCACGACGGGCGGGGATTTGTCACCTGCGCCAGGTCCTACAGCCGGGGCGAGCGCAGACCGCACCGCTAACCACTGAAAATCGTTGAATTTAGCGGAGAGGGACCCGAAAACGAGAAACCCCTCCGGGTGATGACTCACGCGGAGGGGTCTTCTTGCGCGCCTATCAACAGGCTGATCACAGCCTGTGAATGACTCAGGCCTGCTGCTGCTTGAGCTTGCGGTACAGCGTCCGGCGATCGAAGCCCAGCACCTTGGCGGCGAGAGTCTTGTTACCCCCGACGGCGGTCAGCACCTTGCGGATGTAGCGCTCTTCCACCACGTCCATGCTCGGCAGCTCGGTCGGGTCGTCACTCTGGAGGAAGACCTCGGTCGGCCGGTGCTCGCGCACCTTGGCGGGCAGGTCGTCGATCGTGATCTCGTCGAAGCGCGCGAGCGCGACGGCGCGCTCCATGCAGTTCTCGAGCTCACGCACGTTGCCGGGCCAGTCGTAGCCCATGATGTGCTCGGCCACGGCGCGGCCTAGGCGGGTCACGTTCTTGCCGGAGCGCTGGGCGGCGCGCTCCAGGAAGAACTGCGCCAGGGTCAGGGCGTCGTTGCCGCGCTTGCGCAGCGGAGGCACGTCCACGCGCACCACGTTGATGCGGTAAAACAGATCCTCACGGAAGCGCTTGGCGTTGACCTCTTGCTCCAGGTCACGATTCGTCGCCGTGACGATGCGGGCGTCGAAGGGGATTTCCTGTGCGGAGCCGAGCGGCCGCACCTTGCGCTCCTGCAGCGCGCGCAGCAGCTTTGCCTGCATGCCTAGCGGCATTTCGCCGATCTCGTCGAGCAGCAGCGTGCCCTGATTGGCCTCGACGAACAGGCCGCTGCGTGACGTGCGCGCGTCCGTGAACGCGCCGCGCGTGTGGCCGAACAGCTCGCTCTCCAACAACGTCTCCGGGACGGCGGCGCAGTTGATGGCCAAGAACGGTCCACGACGACCGCTGCGCTCGTGCAGAGCGCGCGCGACCAGCTCCTTACCGGTGCCGGACTCGCCGCTGATCAGCACGTTCGTGTCGGTCTCCGCGACGCGCGAGACGATGTCCGCCATGCGCTGCATCGCCTCGCTGTCGCCGATGACGTTCGGCAACTCGTGCTCGTCCACGCGACGACGGAGACGACGCAGCTCGTCCGTCATGGCGTGGTGACGAAGCGCGCGCTCCATCGTGAGAGAGAGCGCGTCCATGCTCACCGGCTTCGTGATGAAGTCGTAAGCGCCGGCGCGCATGGCGCCGATGGCGTGCTCCAAGGTGCCGAAGCCGGTCATCACCACGACGACCAGGTCCGGCCGCTTGGCGAGCGCGGCCCGACACAGGTCCAGACCGCTCATGCCCTCCATGTGGATGTCCACCAGCAGGATGGCGAAGTCCTCCTGGTCCAGCTGAGCGAGGGCCTCGTCAGGCGAGAGCTTCCAGGTCACCGCGTAGCCCCGCTGGCTGAGACCAGCTTCGGCCAGCTCACACATGTCCCGATCGTCGTCGGCGATCAGAATGCGGGGGACGGACGAGGACGTTGCTGACGTCCGAGAGTCGTGATTTCGGAGCTCGTTGATGGCAGGCGCGGCATTCATCCCCCCCTTCCCAAGCACGCCTCGTGCCGGTTTTGCATGGCCATAAATCCCGAGAAATTTGGGACTTTTCGCACTGGCCATCGTGGCATTATGTCACATGACCGTCCTGTCGGTACATTTTTGCCACACAATCGACCGCGGCGGCCGTGAACGGGGCCGGGAAGAAGAGCTGACGTTCGACGAGGCAAACAGTCCGCTCGGGGCTGCTTGCCTCACCGTTGCCGGCGCCTTCGTACGGCCACCTGAGAAAAGTTCCGCGAAACGTCGTGCTCTTCTACCTGGGGCCCGGGAACACGGCTTGCAACTCCCCCCGGAGGCGGCGACGGGCCGCCTGAAGGAGCCCACCAATGGCCGACGTTCAGCCCCTCTCTGCGCGCTCGACGCCGAGCACCCCCTTGGTCGACTTGATGAGCCGCCCGGTCGTCGCTCTGCAGGCGGTGGAGAGCGCGGCGTCAGCGCTAGCTACGGCTCAGGAGCAGCACGTCCACCACTTCCCCGTGTACAGCCGCGGTCAGCTGATTGGCGTGGTGTGCACCTGCGACCTGCAGAACGTTCCGCGCGACAAGCCGGTGGGCGAGGTGATGCGACCCGCCGTCACTATCGTTGCCAGCCGCTCCAGCACGGACGCGGCCATGTTGATGAAGGCCGCAGACGTCGGCTCGGTGCTGGTGCTGGACGCCGGTGGCCGCGCTTGCGGCATCGTGACGCGCGGCGACCTCGATCGTGAGGGCGGGGCGCGCTCCATCCTCGCGGACGTGCGCTGCGAGTGCTGCGGCACCACGCGCCACCTGCACCGCTACGAGGGCCGGCAGCTGTGTGAGTCGTGTCGCGAGCGAGCCGCCGAGCCTCAAGCCTTCGAAACCGGTGGTGGAGACTGACAGGAGCAGACCCATGAAACATCCGCAAGCTTTCGTGCTGATCATGATTGCGGTGAGCGCCGCGTTCGCGCTCACCATTTGGGCAGGCTCGCTATGGGGCGCGCTCGGCGTGCTCGTGAGCGGCTTTGCTTTGGCCTTCGTCGTCGGCATGTCGTGGCTATGGTCGCCCAAGTCCGGCATCGGTAAGGGCCGGCGGCCGACGCACGACTCTCTATCCGGCCTGCGCTGAAGCGTCGTACCGCGCTCGCCTCCGGCAC
>JAEYOT010000094.1 GCA_023411445.1 Pseudomonadota bacterium | reverse complement strand
CCGAGGGCGGCAGCGCCGCGGGTGGCGTGGGCGGAGGGACCGAGGGTGGCTCAACGGGCGAAGCGGGCGGCAGCCCTGAAGGCGGCTCCACCAGTGACGGGGGAGCCGCCGGCCAGGCAGGTGCTGGCGGGGCCGGCGAGCCGTGCAGCGGCCCGCCCAGCTGCGTGAGCGAAGATGTCGTTGCGATCTGCACGGAGAGCGGCGCGCTACAGACGCTGGAGTGCACTAACGGCTGCGACGAGGGCGCTTGCTTGCAGACGGTGCTCGAAGAGGGCTGGTTGCTGCACCAGTTCCAGCTGACCGACGACACCTCGGACATCGACGCTAGCTACTCCTTCAGCGATGGTGGCCTGAGCGCGCTGCAAACGCAGAACGCGCAGCCATCCATCTACTACCTGGACAAGGATCTGGAGAACGTCATCATCCGCGGCAGCTTCGGCGTGCAGACGACCGCCGACGACGACTTGATCGGCTTCGTGTTCGGCCTGCAAGATACCGAGCACTTCTACCTTTTCGACTGGAAGCAGACCGGGCAATCCGACGCCTCGTGCGGGAACGCTCAGGTGGGCGCGTCGCTCAAGCTGGTGAGCGCCGAGGCGACGCTGGAAACTTGCACGGACTTCTGGTCCTCCGCCGCCGACACGCCCAACATGAAGGTGCTGGTGCCGCCGAGCCAGAATCCGACGGGCTGGCTCGACAACACCCTTTACGACTTTGAGCTCCGCCACAGCCCGGGCAACATCTCTATCCGCGTGACGCTGGCCGGGCAAACCGTCGTGAGCATCACGAGCACGGATGACACCTACGAGCACGGCCGCTTCGGCTTCTACAACTACTCGCAGGAGCAGAGCCGCTACCAGTTCTTCGACATCCAGCCGAGCGGCTGAGCCGACACCGTGCTGACCCGAACGACACCGATCACCCGCGATGCTGATCACTGAAACGGTCGCTCGCGCCGCGATCGCTGACGGCAGCGAGCTCACCCTGGCGCGTCGCGGCGCCGAGTGGATGATTCACGTCAGCGGGCGCGTGCTGATGTCCAGCCGCGAGCACGGCTCGGAGGAGGCGCTGGCGGAGCAGTCACTGGCGCGCTGCCCCAAGCCGCGCGCGGTGCTGGTGGGCGGCCTGGGCCTCGGCTTCACGCTGCGCGCCGTGCTCGACCGTGTCGACAGCAACGCGCGCGTGACCGTGGCAGAGCTGGTGCCGGAGCTGGTCGCGTGGAACCGCGCGCACCTGGCGGAGCTCCACGGCGACGCGCTCTCCGATCCGCGCTGTGAGGTGGTGACGGCGGACGTGCGCCACACGCTCGAGCGGGCGCGCGGCGCCTTCGACGTGATCCTGCTGGACGTGGACAACGGACCGGTCGCGTTCTCCCAGCCACAGAACGGCTGGCTTTACGCCGCGCCGGGGCTCTCGTGCTGCCACGCGGCGCTGCGTCCGGGTGGCGTGCTCACGGTGTGGTCGGCGGGGCCGAGCGCGGAGTTCGAGCGACGGCTCAACGCCAGCGGTTTCACGGCGCAAACACTGCAGGTCCCGGTGCGCCGAGGCTCGCGCGCGAAGCACACGCTGTTCATCGCAACCCGCTGACGCGTCAACGGGGCGCCCCCTAACGGAAGCACCCCGTTGTACGGAGGTTGGGACGAGAGACGGCTCTCAGTCGCGCGAGGCGAGGAAGATGCGCAGCACGTACCAGAACATCAGCGCCACGGAGGAGAACAGCTGCAGCGCAGCGCCCACGTAGCGGTCCTCCGGGAAATGATGCACCACGTTGCTGGTGTCGTAGAGGATGGCGGCGCCGGCGAAGACGACCATCGCCACCGAGAAGAACACGCCGAGCTCGAAGCCGAACAAGAGGCCCGCGCCGATCAGCAGCAGCGCGCCGATGCCGCCCCACATCAGCACGCCGCGCAAGAACGAGAAGTCCTTACGGGTGACGAGGGCGATGCCGGTCAAGGCGCCGAAGCCGAGGATGGTGACCACCCCCGCGCTGGAAATGGCGCCGGGCGCCACGGCGTTGGCGTACACCAACAGCGGCACGAAGATGAGGGCTTCTAGGCAGACGAAGCCAGCGAGCGCAGCGTACTGCGCCGCGAGGGACTTGGCCGTGTGAGCCACGCGACTGGCGAACCAGGAGCCGACCATGAAGGCGCCGAGCACCAAGAACCAGCTCACGCCCACCATCGACTGAGCGATGACATAGGCAATGCCGGTCTGGAACAGCGCGAACTCGATAGCGGCGAACGCGACGATCGCCGCGAACAAATGATTGTAGGTGCGAGCGATGAAGCGCCCCCGGGCCTCTACGGGATCGTAGGCAGCGCCGAGCGCGTCGTGTCCATATCCGGATCCGGTGTACATGAAGAGAAGCCTACCGCCGTCGCCACGGGACGGCTACCGATGAACAAAAGCCAAGTATAGGGATAACCTAGGCTTGGAATCGGTCAGCCCTTCTCCCGTAGCCAAGCCGAGCCGGTCTGGCTAGCCTGAAGGGCTGGCATGATTTCGCCCGAAGTCGACCTCGCGCTGGCCGTGTTGATGCAGGGGCTCACCAACCAGCCCGCGCTGGAAGAAACGGTGCACGAACGCTGGCGCACGCGCCGTGGCAGCGCGCCCCAGCAGCCGCTGCCGCCCGAGCTGGAGCGCGCGGCCGACACCGTGAACGGCGCGCTGCTCGAGCTGGCGCGACCAGGTCGGGACCGGGCGCCGCTGGCCGCCGCCTTCCGTGGCCCGCACGCGCCCGTGCTGCTGCTGTGGTGTTACGCCAGCACGTGGC